>NZ_JAOCGL010000059.1:0-25196 GCF_029842485.1 Stenotrophomonas sp. GD03777 | reverse complement strand
CACCTGCGCGCCGACATCGCCGACGGCATCGGTGACGCCGATCGTGGCCACCACCTGGCCACCGCGCTGCGCGAAGCGCTGGGCAAAGGCGGCGGCGGCACGGCGGCCGGTGTCGTCAGCGCTGTTGATCACCAGCGCCTTGCCGCGCTCGCGGCCACGCAGGTACTCGGCGGCGACGATGCCATCGTCTTCCGGCGCCAGCGAGAAGCCGGCACTGCCGGCCGGCGGTGCGTCCTTGCCGCGGTTCAGGGCCAGCACGGGCACCTGCAGCTGCTGGCGGCCGTACACCGCGTCCACTTCGTCGCGGCCCAGCGGGCCGACCACGAAGTCGGCACCGGAGGCGACGGCCTTGTCATAGGCGGCCAGGGCACCGGCCGGGGTGCCGGCGGTGTCGAAGAAGTTGATGTCCGGGCGGCGCCGGCTTTCACCGTAGTAGGCGCTCAACAAGCCATCGCGCACCGGCTGTGCGGCGGTGGCCAGGCGGCCGCTGAGCGGCAGCAGCACGGCCAGCTTGGCCGGCGGGCGGTAACCGTCGCTCATCGCCGGCGGGCGCTTGCTGGTGTCGAACTGGGCCGCGCCATCGCGGTCGAACGGGCGCGGCAGCGGCAGGCCGCGCGCGATCAGTGCACGGCCGGCGAAGTTGTAGAGCGGGTCGTTGGCCGGCAGGGCAGCGGCACGGCTGCGCAGGGTGGCGTCGTCGAGGGTGCCGAGCAGGCCGGCAATGGCGGCCTGGTTCTCGCTGCGCGCGCTGCCGGTCAGGCTGGAATGGGCGCGGGCCCGTTCGGTGGCGGCACCGAAGGCATCGCCGGTGCCCTGCAGGGCACTGGCACGGGCCAGGTACCAGCGTGTGCGCAGGGCCGGCAGCACGTTGTCGCCGTGGTCCTTCAGCAGGGCCAGCGCCTGCGCCGGCTGCTTGTCGGCCAGGGCGAGCTCGGCACTGGTCAGCTGGTAGCGCTGCAGGCTGGCGCCGGACAGCTGGCGTGCGGTGAGCTGGCCGAGCAGGCTGCGCGCGCGGGCACTGTCGCCTGCGAGGTGCCAGGCCCAGGCCGCATCGGCCAGTGCGTTGCTGCGGGCGCCGCCGCGCAGGGTGGAGGCCAGGCCTTCCAGCTGCAGCGCGGCATCGCGCGGCTTGCCCTGTTCGATCAGCGCCAGCGCCTGGCTCTGGGCCGGCGAATCGGGCGTGCTGGTCAGGCTGGTGGTGGCACAACCGGCCAGCAGCATCAGCGACAACGACAGGGCGGAGATCCGTGCGGCGGGCTTGTTCATGATCGGGTCCATGCGATGGGGGCAGCGGCCTTGGCCGGGTACACGCTACGATTCTACCCTTGCCCCGTGAGTACCGCTGAAATGAGTGTGCCAACCCTGTACGTCGTCGCCACCCCGATCGGCAACCTGGCCGATCTGAGCCCGCGCGCGCAGGAGGTGCTGCGTTCGGTGGCGGCCATCTGTGCCGAGGACACCCGCCGCAGCGGCCAGCTGCTGTCCCATTTCGGCATCCAGCAACCGCTGGTGGCCCTGCACGAACACAATGAAGAGGCCCTGGCGCAGCGCCTGGTTTCGCGATTGCAGGCCGGCGAGTCGCTGGCGCTGGTCAGCGATGCCGGTACCCCGCTGGTCAGTGACCCCGGTTTCCGCCTGGTGCGTGCCGCGCGCGCGGCGGGTATCAAGGTCAGCCCGGTGCCCGGTGCCTGCGCCGCCATCGCCGCGCTGAGCGTGGCCGGCCTGCCCAGCGACCGTTTCAGCTTCGAGGGTTTCCTGCCGGCCAAGGCCAGCGGCCGCCGCGACCGCCTGCAGGCGCTGGCCGGCGAAGTGCGCACGATGGTGTTCTACGAATCCTCGCACCGTATCGCCGAGTCGCTGGCCGACATGGCGGCGATCTTCGGCGGCGAGCGCCCGGCGGTGCTGGCCCGCGAGCTGACCAAGCTGTTCGAGACCGTGCTTGATGGCGACCTGGCGGGGCTGCTGGCCCAAGTCGAGGCCGACGACAACCAGCGCAAGGGCGAGTTCGTGGTGATGGTGCAGGGTGCCGGTGACGACGAGGAAGCGCAGCTGGCGCATGGTCGCCGCGTCTACGCGAAGCTGAGCGAGCACCTGCCGCCGTCGACCGCCGCCAAGCTGGCCGCGGAACTGACCGGTGCGCCGCGCAAGGCGCTGTACGGCAGTTGATCGCTCGCTCCGGGCCATGTCGGGGCAGCGCGCGGCGCGAAATGCGAAACGGTTCGGATCCGCCGGAGGGTCGCCGATCTCTGCCGCGTGAACGTGCTCACGTGCGCGGCTGAGGGACGAATCCGGGGACAGGCGATGTCGTGATGAGCAGCAATGACCGACCCACTGATGATCGTACGAAGCCAGCAGCCTTGGGTATTGCGGGACGTCCTGCAGAGCGACATTGAGATCAGTCGAGCCCGTGCGGATACTCCCGATACGGAAGCGTGTCCGTAGTGTGACTCCATTTCCGAGGCCTCTGAGGCGTGAGGACCGGTGCTCGGGATGTCTGTCCTGGACGAAGACGCCCCTGCACACGCCTCTTCATCCCCCACTTGGGAGTAATTGTTCGAGATGGCATTGACAGCCTACCTTCAAGCTCATTTCCTGCCAAAGGATGCGTTCGCCGCATTCTGCAATGTGTCAGAAGAAAGACTCAGTCGCCTGATTGCAGTGGGCGCGGTGCCGCAGCCCACCTACACCTGCGAGGGTGGCGCCATCCGATCTGCAGTGTTCGGCTCCATTCCCATCAGCGAAGACCTTGTGGGGGAGTACTTCCGTACCGATTGCGCACGCTGGATACGCATTGCCGATCATGCACCACCGGGCAGTGAGCGGGCGGCTGTGGTCGACGTTCTGCTGCAGGAGCTCGAGGGCTACATGACAGCCGTGCTTGGGGATGCCAACGCTGCGCACGACAAGGCGCAACTGCTGCTCCCGCACTTCTTCAACGGGACCTTCGGTCTGTGTATCGCAGATCCGTCCACCGGCGCCGGCATCGCAAGAAAGGAGCTGCTCCAGGAACAACTGGTCGCACTCGCCAGTGACACCCACACTCCTCTCGACGCGCGTGTCGACAGGCAGGCGCTGCTGGCACTGATCGACGATTATGCGCGTGCGTCGATGCCGTTCTCGCCGGCCGAGTATGACCGTAGCAGCAGAAAGCGATGGGTCGACGATCTTCGCCGGGAGCTGGACGAAAAGTCCTGAAAAGCGTGCAGGCTGCATGGGTCATTCACAGCCTGGGACGCTGGAATGCGAATGAGCGGCGGAATTCTGGGGGTGAAGGAATGAAGCTCTCAAATTTACTTGAGGGAGGGAAGACAGATGCTGGAAAAGGGACTGTTCCTGCTGTTCGCTCTGGCCGACGTGCCAGCTCCTGCAGCTGAAGGGCCGCCACCTGCGGCCATTACCGAAGCCGATCTGGGCCCGGACTATGTTGGCTACCTGCTGTTCGATCCGGGGTTGGTCGAATTCAATCGGCTGCAGTCGGTCCGCGATTACAGCAATTACCTGACCTATCGCGCGGCACGTGACGCGTTGGAGAACTACGAGGGATGTCTGCAGGTGGGGGCCGGCAACCACGCACAGATCGAGGCGGCCTACCAGCAATTGGTGAACAGCCAGCAGCGGTACGTCAGCGCGGCGCAATTGCGCGACCTGCGGCAGGCCCTGCGTGCGGGGCGCGAGCCGGTACCCGAGCGCGCGTCGTGGCAATGCGCCGCATTCGTGGACAACGCGCCGTATTTCGATGCGGGGTTGGACGATGCACTGCTGGGCGCCACCGAATTGGCGCGCGAACAGGCTGGGGAAGGGGATTCGCGTAGCGATGCGCTGCGCCCGGTCCTCGGCGTTCAAATGGGGGGCGCGACCGTGATCGAATCCGAGCCTGACGAAGGTCCGGCCCATCGCGCCGGCCTGCGCAAGGGGGATGAGGTGCTGGCCGTGGCAGGTACCCGAGTGAAGACCGTCTTCGGTATCGGCCAAGCGTTGAAAGCCCACGCGCCGGGCGATCGCGTGGACGTGCGCGTCCGCCGCATTGAATGGGACGGTTCGCAACCGCAGGTGCGGGAATTGATCGTCGGGGTGGTGCTGGAGTCGCGGGCGGCGGTGATGGCGAGGGCGAAGGCGAAGGGCCGCTAGAGCCACGCCACGCGTGGATGAACCGGACGCCGCGATCGGCACGGCAGGAAAGGCGTGCGTACGCTAGAATGCGCGCTGGCGGAGTCGGCCAGACAGTCGCGTCATCCCTTCGGGGGTGCCGAGGAAAGTCCGGGCTCCATAGGGCAAGGTGCCAGGTAACGCCTGGGCGGCGCAAGCCGACGGAAAGTGCAACAGAAAGATACCGCCTACGTCTTCTTCGGAAGGCCGGTAAGGGTGAAATGGTGCGGTAAGAGCGCACCGCGAGTCTGGCAACAGACCGGCACGGCAAACCCCACCTGGAGCAAGACCAAATAGGGATCCTTTGGCGCGGCCCGCGTTGGATCCGGGTAGGTTGCTTGAGCGTTGCGGTGACGTAACGCCTAGAGGAATGACTGTCCACGACAGAACCCGGCTTATCGGCCGGCTCCGCCTCTTTTTCCGGTAAGCCGAGCACGGCTCGGCTCTACAGTACAGCCGAGGCATGCTCGGCTGCTTTCCGTCCAGACGCTCGGGATGTTGTTCAGCCCGGCGTGCGGTACTGCCCGGCGGAAATGAACTGCGAGAAGCGCTCGCACCACACCACCACCGTGGTGTAGTCGTCCACGTCCACGTTCGCGGGCACATCCACCAGGAAGCGGTTGAAGGTCTTCACCTCGCCGATGCGTTGGGCCTGTGCCTTGATCTTCAGGAAGTCGGCCTTGTTGTCGACGAAATCGCGGACCAGGTACACCTTGTAGTCAGGGCCCGGGCCCATCTTGCCGTCAAAAGCGACCTGACCCGAGCTGACGCTGATCTTGCCTTCCGCCCAATGCACTGCATCGCTGCCCTTGAGGTCGCGGCGAAACGTGGTGCGGTAGGGGGCCTCATCCATGGCGGCCTGCACCTGCGCGACCGGCGGGTCATCGGGGGCGATCAGGATCGGCAGCAGATAGACGCCCAGGCCGAAGCCAAGGCCGAGGGTGAGCAGGTGGGTGGCAAGCAGAATGAGGATGCGGCGCATGGGGCCTCCTTGGGGTTGCGGTCGATTTGCGCGGCGCGGTGCCGGGCGCGACCACCCTGGGAGGTCGAGGGCGACATTTATAGACACAGTGCCGATTGCGAAAAGGGCACAGTCGGGTGGCGGCGATGCTGAAACCCCTGGGGTGCGGGCGGATCGTGGTCGCGACTGGAAGCTGAATGACGTTTCAGGCCCGCTGCGATGGCGACGGCCGCCACGTGGATCGCGACAGCAAGCTGCGGGTAGTGCCGGCCGCTGGCCGGCTGCTTCATGGCGAATCCGAGCATCCAAAGGCTGCCGGCCAGCGGCCGGCACTACCCACGCCAAGAGCATCCGGCCAAGGGCCGTCTTGATCGGGTCAGAAAATGACGTGGCTTTGTCCGCTCGGTGCACCCTGCGGGCCGAAGCGGCGTTCGTGGATCTCGCCGTGGCCGTCGGCGTCGATCAGCAGTACGGTGCTGGCGCGGGTGCCGTAGTCGTCGCCGCGGATGAAGGCCGGGCTCAACCAGCGCTCGCGTTCCAGGCCGATGCCGGTGTCGGGCAGGTCGCTGTCGGCAGGGCGGTGTTCGTTGGCCAGCGCATTCCAGAGCGGGGTCAGGTCCGGGGTCAGATCCCTTTCGCGTTGCGAAAGGGATCTGACCCCGTCTGCTTCCAGCCATGCCGACAGCGCGGCCATCAGCCGTCGGGTCTTCGGCCAGGGTGCGTTCAGCGCGCCGTTAGACATGCCGTGGACCCCCGGGCCAAGCGTCTGCCGTTCGGCGGGATGGTTGCCCAGGTACTCCAGGCTGTCGCCATCGGCCAGCAACAGATTGAATGGGGCGTAGGCACCCGCCACGGTTGCCAGCCGCTCGATATGCACGGCGGCCGGGTCGCGGCCGCGCAGGAAGTCGGCCACCAGCGCGCCCCGCGACGGTCCGGTCTGGGCCGCCAGCGGGTCGCGGACGTTGGTGACCACCGCCATCCGGCCCGAGGCGCCGACCCCGGCCCAGCCACCGCCGGAGCGCAGGTCGCGTCCCCCGATGACGGAGGTCTCATCCTGCCAGGGGGCCAGCGCCGCGGTGGGGCGGGCGTGGAACTCATCACGGTTGCCGGTCATTACCAGCCGCCAGCGCGGGTGGTGCATCCAGCCAAGAGCGAGCAGGCACATGGCCTCATTGTGCACCGTTTGCGCATTACGGCGCCGTTTCTGGCCAGGCCGGGATGAATGCGCGGTCGATGTTTCACGCCCCGTCCACGCCCCTGAACTTCCGTTCAATCTCAAAAATTGAGACGGATCAGCAACTTGTGGATAAGCCTTGAACAATTCTCTAAAGGTTGTTGCAAGCCATTGATGCGGCTGGCGATTTCCCTGCTGAAAAGTTGTTGACAACCCTCGGCCCGCTGCTAAGGTGGGCATCAGAGGGAAATCCGGGTGTTTTGTGGGTTTTCGTGGTTCAATGTTTCACCGGGCGAAGGACAAGGTGCAGGCGTCGTGTTCCAGGGCGAGACGGCCATCACAGTTGACGACAAGGGGCGCATGGCGGTTCCCACCGCTTACCGCGACCTCGTCGCGCGCGCCAGTAACAACCGTCTCGTGCTGACCTACAACCCGTTCGAAGCCGGCTGCCTGTGGCTGTACGCAGAGTCGGAATGGGAACGGGTCCGCGACGATGTGATGTCCAAGCCCAACACCCAGCGCGTCGTGCGCCTGTTGCAGCAGAAGCTGGTCGGCTCGGCCGCCCATCTGGAACTGGACGGCAACGGTCGCATCAGCATCCCCGCCAGCCACCGCGGTGCGGTGGGCATTGAGAAGAAGGCGGTATTGCTCGGCATGGGCGACAAGTTCGAATTGTGGAGCGAGCAGGCGCATCGGGCCCTGATCCAGCAGACGTTGTCTGACGAGGATCTGGGTGATGGGTTGCTCGACCTGAAGTTGTGAGCCGGGGTGCCCGGATGCGCCCAGAAGCGCAGACCGGTCACCTTCCGGTGTCGCAGTCGCCGGCGGTGCACCTGCCGGTCCTGTACACCCAGGTCCTTGAAGGCCTGAGGGTGATCGAAAACGGACGTTATCTGGATGGCACGTTCGGTCGTGGCGGTCATGCACGTGGCGTGCTTACCCAGCTCGGTCCCGAGGGGCGCCTGCTGGTCATGGACAAGGATCCGGAAGCCATCGCCGTTGCCGAGCGCGATTTCGCGCCGGATCCGCGCGTGTCCATCTTCCGTGGCAGCTTCGCCCAGCTGCTGCAGTGGGATGCCACGGCCGAAGGCCTGGACGGCGTGCTGTTCGACCTGGGCGTGTCGTCGCCGCAGCTGGATGTGGCCGAACGAGGCTTCAGCTTCGGCAAGGACGGCCCGCTGGACATGCGCATGGACCCGGACAGCGGTGAAAGCGCCGCGCAGTGGATCAACCGCGTCGAAGAGCGCGAGATCGCCGACGTGCTGTGGACCTATGGCGAAGAGCGGCAGAGCCGGCGCATCGCCCGCGCCATCGTGGCCCGCCGCGAGAAGCAGCCGTTCTCCCGCACCGCCGAACTGGCCGAGCTTATCGCCTCGGTGATGCCGCGTGGCAAGGACAAGATCCACCCGGCCACGCGCAGCTTCCAGGCCATCCGCATCCACATCAACCGCGAGCTGGCAGACCTGGAAGCGGGGCTCGATGCGGCGGTGGAAAGGCTCAAGCCCGGTGGCCGTCTGGCGGTGATCAGCTTCCATTCGCTGGAAGACCGCATCGTCAAGCAGTACATGAACCGCCTGGCCAAGGCGCCACCGGCCAACCGCCGCCTGCCCGAGGCCGTTGCGTTCGTGCCGACGCTGGACCTGATCGGCGGGGCCATCAAGGCCACCGACGAAGAGCTGGCCGCCAACCCGCGCGCCCGCAGCGCGGTGCTGCGCGTGGCCCAGAAGCGGGAGGCCGACGCATGAGCCGGTTGCTGCTGATCATCCTGTTGGCCTGCACCGTGGCCTCGGCGATCGGCGTCGTGTTCGTGCGTCACCGTCATCGGCAGACGTTCATCGAGCTGTCGCGCGCCGAGCGCAAGCGCGATGACATCAACCTGGAATTCGGCCGCCTGCAGCTGGAGCAGGCCACGCTGGCCGAAGCCAACCGTGTCGATCGCATCGCCCGCGAAAAGCTCGGCATGAAGTTCCCCGAGGCCGCCGACATCGTGGTGGTGCGCCCATGAGCAAGGCCGGTCGCAACCGTCCACGCAATGCCTTCAACCTGCGCCAGCGCCTGCGCTGGGTGGCGTTGGCGCTTGGCCTGTGCTCGGTGTCGCTGGTCGGTCGCGCGGCCTACGTGCAGATCATCAACAGCGACTTTTACCAGCGCCAGGGTGAGGCCCGCTACCTGCGCGAGCTGCCGATCAAGACCTCGCGCGGCATGATCACCGACCGCAACGGCGAGCCGCTGGCGGTGTCCACGCCGGTTGCCTCGATCTGGGTCAACCCGCAGGACCTGCTGCGTTCGCCCGAACGCATCCCCGAGCTGGCCCAGGCGGTCGGCATGTCGGTGGATGAGCTGAGCAGCCGCCTGTCGCAGAAGTCGGACAAGGAATTCATGTATCTGCGTCGCCGGATCAATCCGGACGAGGCAGAGAAGGTGGTCGCGCTGAAGATTCCGGGCGTGGCGGCTCAGCGCGAGTTCCGCCGCTTCTACCCGCAGGGTGAGGCGATGGCGCACGTGCTGGGCTTCACCAACATCGATGATCGCGGCCAGGAAGGCCTGGAACTGGCCTTCGACGAATGGCTGCGCGGCAAGCCCGGTGCGAAGCGGGTGATCCGCAACCGCAAGGGGGAAACCGTCGAAAGCGATCTGCTGCGTGCCGCTGAGCCGGGCAAGGACCTGACCCTCAGCATCGACCGCCGCATCCAGTACCTGGCGTTCAAGGAACTGCGCAACGCGCTGGTGGCCAACAAGGCGGCCGGCGGCTCGATGGTGATCATGGACGTGACCACCGGCGAGATCCTGGCCATGGTCAACCTGCCGACCTACAACCCGAATTCGTTGACCGGCGCGATCCCTGATACGCGCCGCAACCGTGCGGTGACCGACCTGGTCGAGCCGGGTTCGACGATGAAGCCGCTGACCATCGCCACCGCGCTGCAGGCCGGTGCGGTGACCAAGGACACCATCATCGACACCAACCCGGGCTACATGACGCTGGGTCGCTTCACCATCCGCGACGTGCCACGCAACAACGGCGTGCTGAACGTGACCGGCGTGATCACCCGCAGTTCGAACGTGGGTGCAGCCAAGGTTGCGGCGAAGATGCCGGACCAGACCTTCTATGACGGCGTGCGCCGCTTCGGCTATGGCTCGGCGCCGCACAGCGGTTTCCCCGGTGAATCGGCTGGTGTGGTGATGCGTCCGGCGCGCTGGTCGGGGACCACCAAGACCACCATGTCCTACGGCTACGGCCTGTCGGTCACGCCACTGCAGATTGCCACCGCCTACTCGGCGCTGGCCAACGGCGGGCGCCTGATCGCGCCGACCTTCGTCAAGGGCCAGCGCAACGAAGGCCAGCAGATCATCGACGAGAACGTCGCCAGGCAGGTGGTGGCGATGATGGAAACGGTGGTCACCCAGGGCGGCGCCAAGCAGGCGGCGGTGCTGGGCTACCGCGTGGCCGGCAAGACCGGCACTGCACGCAAGGCTGGCCCGGGCGGTTACGAGCGCGGGCATTACAACGCGCTGTTCGCCGGCGTGGTGCCGGCCACCAACCCGCGCTTCGCCACCGTCATCGTCATCAACGATCCGCAGGCCGGCAAGTTCTACGGCGGCCTGGTGTCGGCGCCGGTCTATCACAACGTGATGGAAGGCACCCTGCGCCTGATGGACGTGCCGCTGGATGACCTGCAGTCGTGGCTGGCCGCACAGCAGTCGGGCAAGGTCGGCCATTCGGCCTCGATCCTGCCCGCACCGCCGGCCGAGACCGCGCTGCCGGTCGATGCCGCCGCTGAATTCGATGCTGCGCTGCCGAGCGCGCAAGCCCAGACGCCGCCCGTTACGGGAGGCACGCAATGAGTCCTTCGATGTTGCTTTCGCAGTTGCTTCCGGACGTGGCCCTGGCGGGCCATGATCCCGTTCTGACCGGCCTGGTGCTGGACAGCCGCGCCGTGCGCCCCGGCAATGCCTTCGTCGCGATCGCCGGCTTCGGCGCGCATGGGCTGGGCTTTGTCGAGCAGGCCCGTGCGGCCGGTGCCAGCGTCATCCTGTTCGAGCCACCGGCACCGGCCGAGCTGCCGGCGCCGGCCGATGCGATCGCCGTGCCGGGCCTGCGGGCGCGCATGGGGGCGATGGCCGACCAGTTCCATGGCGCGCCGTCGCGGGCGATGGCGATGGTTGGCGTGACCGGTACCAACGGCAAGACCTCCACCGTGCAGCTGCTGGCCCAGGCCTGGCACCTGCTCGGAACGCCCAGTGGCAGTATCGGCACGTTGGGCGCCGGACTTTATGGTGCGGTCGAGCCGACTGGTTTCACCACGCCGCTGGTGCTGCAGATGCATGCGCTGCTGGCACAGCTGCGCGACGCCGGTGCGCGCGCGGTGGCGATGGAAGTCAGCTCGCACGCGCTGGACCAGGGCCGCGTGGATGCCGTGCACTACGACGTGGCGGTGTTCACCAACCTCACCCGCGATCATCTGGACTACCACGGTGACATGGCCAGCTACGGCGCGGCCAAGGCGCGGCTGTTCCATCGCCCGGGCCTGAAGGCGGCGGTGGTCAACCTGGACGACGCCTTCGGTCGCCAGCTGTTCGCTGGCCTGCCTGCTGGCGTGCAACCGATCGGCCTGAGCTCGCGCGCTGCCGCTGACGCCAGCGTGCGCGCCGAGGCGCTGCAACTGGATGGACGCGGCATTGCCTTCGAGCTGGTCATCGACGGCCAGCGTGCTGCGGTGCAGTCGCCGCTGCTGGGCCGCTTCAACGTGGACAACCTGCTGGCCGTGGCCGGTACTCTGCATGCGCAGGGCCAGCCGCTGCCGCGCATCGCCGAAGTGCTGTCGGCGCTGCAGCCGATCCGTGGCCGCATGAACCGCCTGGGTGGTGAAGACGGTCTGCCGACAGTGGTGGTCGATTACGCCCATACCCCGGACGCGCTGGAGCAGGCGCTGGACAGCCTGCACGGCCATCTGCAGGGCACGCTGTTCTGCGTGTTCGGTTGCGGTGGCGAGCGCGATACCGGCAAGCGTCCGCAGATGGCGGCGATTGCCGAGCGCCTGGCCAACCAGGTCATCGTCACCGACGACAACCCGCGCGGCGAGGATGGCGACGTGATCGTGGCCGACATTCTGGCCGGCTTCCAGCACGCCGATGCCGTGACCGTGCAGCGCAACCGCGCGCGTGCGATCGGCCTGGCGGTGAAGCGTGCCGGTGCCGGCGACATCATCCTGATTGCCGGCAAGGGCCATGAGCCGTACCAGGAAGTGAATGGCGTGCGCCATGACTTCGACGACACCGAAGTGGCTGCGGCTGCACTGGCGGCCAAGGCCGGTGTTCTGCAGGCAAAGGCCGGGGAGGGCGCCGCATGAAGCGCACTCTGCTTTCGCTGATCGCACACTGGGCCGGCGGCGAGATCCATGGCGACGACGTGGCCATCGATGCAGTCAGCAATGACACCCGTAGCCTGGGCCCGGGCAGCCTGTATGTGGCGCTGCGCGGCGAGCGTTTCGACGGCCATGACTTCGCTGCCGACGCGCAGGCGCGCGGTGCCAGTGCGCTGCTGGTCGAGCGGCTGCTGCCGATCGAGCTGCCGCAGGTACTGGTGGCCGACAGCGAGCTGGCACTGGCGAAGATCGCCACCGGCATGCAGCGTGACCGTGGCACCGAGGTGTTCGCGATCACCGGCAGCAATGGCAAGACCAGCGTGAAGAGCCTGCTGCTGTCGATCCTGCAGCAGGTGGCCCAGCACGCGCACAAGGTGGTCTACGCCAACCCGGGTAACCGCAACAACGAGATCGGCCTGCCGCTGGCGGTGATCGACGCGCCGGAAGATGCCGACTACGCCGTCTACGAGATGGGCGCTGGCAAGCCTGGCGATATCGCCTACCTGACCGACATCGCCCGCCCGCGCTATGCGCTGGTCAACAACATCGCCCCCGCCCACCTGGAGCGGATGGGCAGCCTGCTCGGGGTGGCGGTGACCAAGGGCGCGATCTATGCCGCGCTGCCGGCCGATGGCGTGGCGGTGATCAACGCCGACGATGCCTACGGCCGCTGGTTCGAGCAGCACTTCGTCGGTCGCCCGCAGCGTTGCCGCGTGCTGCGCTATGGGCTGGAACACTCGGCGGACGTGACCGCGCGCGACATCCGCGCCGGTGCACAGGGCAGCCAGTTCACCCTGGTCGCCCCGACCGGCGAAGCCCGCGTGGTGCTGGGCCTGCCGGGTCGCCACAACGTCAGCAATGCGCTGGCCGCCGCCAGCCTGGCGCTGGCGGCCGGTGTCGATCTGGCGCTGATTGCGGCCGGTCTGGCCGAGGCGCAGCCGGTACCGGGCCGCCAGATTGCCCATCAGCTGCGCAACGGCGCGGTGCTGGTGGACGACAGCTACAACGCCAATCCCGGCTCGCTGGCTGCGGCCATCGATGCCCTGGCCGCTGCCCCGGAAGAGGGCTGGCTGGTGCTGGGTGACATGCGCGAGCTGGGCCCGGACGCCGAGGCGCTGCATGCGCAGGCCGGCATCCGCGCACGCGCCGCCGGCCTGAAGCGCCTGTACGCGCTGGGCCCGCTCAGTGCCGCCGCCGCCACCGCCTTCGGCGACGGCGGCCGTCATTTCGCCACCCACGACGCGCTGTCGCAGGCGCTGAAGGACGAGCTGCACGCCGGCGTGCGCTGCCTGGTCAAGGGTTCCCGTGGCAGCGCCATGGACACGATTGTCAAAGCGCTGCTGGCGCAAGGAGAGGAATCCCCGCATGTTGTATGAACTGGCTCGATGGTTGCAGCAGTTGGAGAGCCTGTTCGGGCTGTTCAACTACCAGACGTTCCGCGCCATCCTTGCCGCGCTGACGGCCCTGTTCCTGTCGCTGTGGCTTGGCCCGGCGATGATCCGCAAGCTCGCCCAGTTCAAGGGCGGCCAGCCGATCCGCCAGGACGGCCCGCAGACCCATTTCTCCAAGGCCGGCACGCCGACCATGGGCGGTTCGCTGATCCTGCTCACCATCACCCTGTCGGTGCTGATGTGGGCCGACCTGCGCAACCGCTACGTGTGGCTGGTGCTGGCGGTGATGCTGTGCTTCGGCGCCATCGGCTGGTATGACGACTGGATCAAGATCGTCCGCCGTGACCCGAACGGCCTGAAGTCGCGCTGGAAGTACCTGCTGCAGTCGATCTTCGGCCTGGCCGCGGGCCTGTTCCTGTTCTACACGGCCGACGTGCCGGCAGCGCTGACCTTCTACATCCCGATGTTCAAGTCGGTCGCGCTGCCGCTGGCCGGCATCGGCTTCGTGGCCATCGCCTACTTCTGGATCGTCGGCTTCTCCAACGCGGTGAACCTGACCGACGGCCTGGACGGCCTGGCAATCATGCCGACCGTGCTGGTGGCCTGCGCGCTGGGCGTGTTCGCCTATGCCTCGGGCAACGTGGTGTTCGCCAACTACCTGCAGATCCCGCAGATCCCGGGCGCCGGCGAGCTGGTCATCATCTGCGCGGCCATCGCCGGAGCCGGCCTGGGCTTCCTGTGGTTCAACACCTATCCGGCCATGGTCTTCATGGGCGACATCGGCGCGCTGGCGCTGGGTGCGGTGCTGGGCACCATCGCGGTGATCACCCGCCAGGAACTGGTGCTGGTGATCATGGGCGGCGTGTTCGTCATCGAAACCCTGTCGGTGATGATCCAGGTCGCCTCGTTCAAGCTGACCGGCAAGCGAGTGTTCCGCATGGCGCCGATCCACCACCATTTCGAACTGAAGGGCTGGCCGGAGCCGCGCGTGATCGTGCGCTTCTGGATCATCTCCGTCGTGCTCGTGCTGATCGGCCTGGCCACGTTGAAGGTGCGCTGAGATGAACGACCTGTCCCGCCAGGCAACACGCCTTGAAGCCATCGAAGGCAGCTACGACAAGTGGCTGCTGGGCGCGATCATCGCGCTCACCGGCGTGGGCGTGGTGATGGTGGCGTCCAGCTCGATCGCCTTGATGAGCAGCCCGTTCTACTACCTCAACCGCCACCTGATCTTCCTGGCGGTGGGTATCGTGCTGGCGGTCATCGCCGCCCGCACCGAGCTGAAGTCCATCGAGCAGTACAACCAGATGCTGCTGCTGGGCTGCTTCGTGCTGCTGCTGGCGGTGTTCGCGCCGGGCCTGGGCAGCACGGTCAACGGCGCACGCCGCTGGATCAACCTGGGCATCTCCAAGTTCCAGACGGTCGAGGCGGTGAAGGTGCTGTACATCGTCTGGCTGTCCAGCTACCTGGTGCGCTTCCGCGACGAGGTCAATGCGACCTGGCCGGCGATGCTCAAGCCGCTGGGCGTGGCCGGTGCGCTGGTGGTGCTGCTGCTGCTGCAGCCGGACTTTGGTTCTTCGACCCTGCTGCTGGCGATCACCGCCGGCATGCTGGTGCTGGGCGGGGTGAACATGCCGCGCATGTCGATGCCGGTGGTCATCGGCCTGGTCGGCATGAGCGCGCTGGCGATCATCGAGCCGTACCGCATGCGCCGCATCACCTCGTTCCTGGACCCGTGGGCCGACCAGCAGGGCGACGGCTACCAGCTGTCCAACGCGCTGATGGCGGTGGGCCGTGGCGAGTGGACCGGCGTCGGCCTGGGCAATTCGGTGCAGAAGCTCTACTACCTGCCGGAAGCGCATACCGACTTCATCTTCTCGGTCACCGCTGAGGAATTCGGTTTCCTGGGTACCTGCGTGATCGTGGCGCTGTACGCGCTGCTGGTCGGCCGTACCTTCTGGCTGGGCATGCGCTGCGTGGAAATGAAGCGCCACTTCTCCGGCTACATCGCCTTCGGCATCGGCCTGTGGATCAGCATGCAGACCTTCGTTTCGATCGGCGTGAACCTGGGTATCCTGCCGACCAAGGGCCTGACTCTGCCGCTGATCTCCTCCGGCGGCTCGTCGGTGCTGATGACCTGCGTGGCGATGGGCCTGCTGCTGCGCGTGTCCTATGAGCTCAAGCGCGCCGAGCGTCGCCAGGCCGTGCGCATCGGTGGCGCCGAAGAAACCGCTGCCGAGCCGATGGACGCCGCCGCCACGCCGGTGGCCGCCAGCGTGCCGGCGAGCGCCGAGCCGACGGCTGCCGCTGCGGCGAACGCAGCGCGCGGCACCAGCCGCCTGCAGTCGCGCATCGAACCGACCTTCGGGAGGCTGTCATGAGTGCAGCCAACGAGAAGGTGCGCCCGGTGATGATCCTGGCCGGTGGTACCGGCGGTCACATCTTCCCCGGCCTGGCCGTGGCCCGCGTGCTGCGCGAGCGTGGCGTGCCGGTCACCTGGATGGGCGCCGAAGGCGCGATGGAAACCCGCCTGGTGCCGCAGCACGACATCGCCATCGACACGCTGGCGATCACCGGCCTGCGCGGCAAGGGCAAGCTGGCGCTGCTGGCGGCGCCATGGCGGCTGATGCGCGCGCTGCGCGCGGCCGGCATGATCATCCGCAGGCGCCAGCCGCGTGCGGTGGTGGCCTTCGGTGGCTTCGCCTCCGGCCCGGGTGGCATGGCCACGCGCCTGCATGGCCTGCCGCTGATCGTGCATGAGCAGAACCGTGCACCGGGCCTGACCAACCGCATCCTGTCGCGCTATGCGCGCCGGCTGCTGACCGGCTTCCCGGGCACCTTCGCCCAGCGCGAGGAGTTCGTCGGCAACCCGGTGCGTGCGGAGATCGCCGCCATCGCTCCGCCGGAACAGCGCTTCGCCGACCGCAGCGGCCCGCTGCGCGTGCTGGTGGTGGGCGGCAGCCAGGGTGCGCGCGCACTCAATGCCGGCGTGCCGCAGGCGATTGCCGCGCTGGGTGCCGGCGTGCCGGTCCAGGTGCGCCACCAGAGCGGCGAGAAAATGCATGCCGAGGCGGTCGAGGCGTATGCCAAGGCCGGCGTGCAGGCTGAAATCACCCCGTTCATCGCGGACATGGCCGAGGCCTTCGCCTGGGCCGATCTGGTCGTGTGCCGCTCCGGTGCGTCGACCCTGGCCGAGCTGTGCGCGGCCGGCGTCGGCAGCGTGCTGGTGCCATTCCCTGCTGCCGTCGACGATCACCAGACCCGCAATGCGGAGTACCTGGTCGAGCGCGGCGCGGCGGTGTTGCTGAAGCAGGACGGAACGCTGGCCGACGGCATTGCCGCACTGCTGCGCGATCTGTCCGAAAATCCCGCCCGCCGCATGCAGATGGCGCAAGCCGCGCGTGCCCTGGCCAAGGTCGATGCCGCCGAGCGCATCGCCGATATCATTCTCGAGGAAGCTGTATGAAGAAGGCATGCCACCGCGCCTGCCCTGCGCGAGGCCGCGCATGATCCGTCGCCTGCACGACACCAACGACCTGGTGCGCGCGTTCCCGCGCGTGCATTTCGTCGGCATCGGTGGCACCGGCATGAGTGGCATCGCCGAAGTGATGCTGACGCTGGGCTACGAAGTGTCCGGCTCGGACAACGCCGACAACGTAGCGACCCGCCGCCTGGCCAGCCTGGGTGCGCGCATCATGCGCGGCCACTCGGCAGCCAATGTGCTGGGCACCGACTGCGTGGTGGTCTCCAGCGCCATCCGCGAGGACAACCCGGAGCTGATGGAAGCGCGCAGCCAGCGCATTCCGATCATGCCGCGCGCGGCGATGCTGGCCGAGCTGATGCGCTTCCGCCGCGGCATCGCCGTGGCCGGTACCCATGGCAAGACCACCACCACCAGCCTGACCGCAGCGGTGCTGAGCGAAGGTGGCCTGGACCCGACGTTCGTGATCGGTGGCCAGCTGCTGGCTGCCGGTGCCAACGCCAAGCTGGGCGGTGGGCAGTGGCTGGTGGCCGAGGCCGACGAAAGCGATGGCAGCTTCCTGCGCCTGAACCCGCTGATGTCGATCATCACCAACATCGATGCGGACCACCTGGAGAACTACGGCAACGACTTTGCCCGCGTGCAGGCGGCGTTCGCCGAATTCCTGCAGCGCCTGCCGTTCTACGGCCTGGCGGTGCTGTGCATCGACGATCCGGAAGTGGCCGCGCTGGCTGCCAGGACCCCGCGCCACGTGATGAGCTACGGCATGAGCCCGCAGGCCGACGTGCGCGCCGAGAACGTGGTGCAGGAAGGATCGCGCATGCGCTTCACGCTGCGCCTGCCGCAGGGCACCAGCCAGGAAGTGGTGCTGGCGCTGCCGGGCAGGCACAACGTACTCAACGCGCTGGCCGCCGCCGCGGTGGGCTGGCAGCTGGGCGTGGCACCGGACGCCATCGCGCGCGCGCTGGAAGGCTTCGCCGGTGTCGGCCGCCGCTTCAATGACCTGGGCGAAGTGACCACCGCCAGCGGTGCCAAGGTGCGCATCATCGACGACTACGGCCATCACCCGAGCGAGCTGGAGGCGGTGTTCGCCGCCGCTCGCGGCGGCTGGGCTGACAAGCGCCTGGTGGTGGCCTTCCAGCCGCACCGCTACAGCCGCACCCGTGACCAGTTCGACAAGTTTGCCGCGGTGCTGTCCAGCGTCGACGCGCTGGTGCTGAGCGAGGTCTATCCGGCCGGTGAGGAACCCATTGCCGGTGCCGACTCGCATGCGCTGGCCCGCGCCATCCGCGCGCGTGGCCGCAGCGAGCCGGTGGTGGTGGGCAAGGCCGCCGAGCTGGCCAGCGTGCTGCCGGACGTGCTGCAGGACGGTGACTTGCTGCTGATGATGGGGGCCGGCGATATCGGTGCCGTGGCCGCCCATATCGCGGTGGAAGGCTTCCAGGGGGAGGGCCAGGCGTGAGCGCGCTGACTTTCCCGCCGCTGCGCGTGACCGACCCGGCCGTGTTCGGCCGCGTCGCCGTGCTGCTCGGCGGCAGTTCCAGCGAACGCGAGGTGTCGCTGGATTCGGGCCGCAACGTGCTCGAAGCCCTGCAGTCGCGCGGCGTCGATGCGTTCGCCGTCGATGGCATTCCGGCGCTGGCCAGCGCGCTCGCCGCCGGTGGCATCGACCGCGTGTTCAACATCCTGCATGGCCACAACGGTGGCGGTGAGGACGGCATCGTGCAGGGCCTGATGGACGCCTTCGGCGTGCCGTACACCGGCTCGGACGTGCTGGGTTCGGCGCTGAGCATGGACAAGATCCGCACCAAGCAGGTGTGGCTGTCGCTGGGCCTGCCAACGCCGCAGTACCGCAAGGTCGACGCGTCGAACGTGCATGCACTGGCGGCAGAGCTGGGCCTGCCGGTGGTGGTGAAGCCGGCCAACGAAGGCTCCAGCGTGGGCATCAGCCGGGTCACCGACGAGGCCGGCCTGGACGAGGCCGTGGCCCTGGCCGCGCGCTACGACGGCCAGTTGCTGATGGAGCAGATGGTGGTGGGCGATGAGCTGACCGTGGCCATCCTTGGCGACGTTGCCCTGCCGTCGATCCGCATCGTGCCCAAGGGCCAGTGGTACGACTACAACGCCAAGTACATCGCCGAGGACACCCAGTACCTGTGCCCGGGCCTGGACGGTAGCGACGAAGACGAGATCCGCCGCATCGCGCTGGCCGCATTCCGCGCCGCCGGCTGCCGTGGCTGGGGCCGCGTGGACGTGATGCGTGACCGCGCCAGCGGCCGTTTCTTCCTGCTGGAAGTGAACACCGCGCCGGGTATGACCAGCCATTCGCTGGTACCCAAGGCGGCCCGCCAGGCCGGCATCGGTTTCGAGGAACTGGTGTGGCGCGTGCTGGAACAGACCCTGGAGGCCACGCACGCATGAACGCGCTGCTGCGCATCTTCGTCTGGCTGTTGGCACTGTCGGTGGTTGCACTGCCGGTGGTGGCCGTGGTCAATGGCTGGGTCGGCGCCGAGCGCTGGCCGCTGGCGAAGCTGCGCGTGCATGGCGAGTTCAAGCGGGTACCGGCCGAGCAGCTGCAGCAGGTGCTGCTGCCGTACGCGCGCGCCGGGTTCTTCGCGGTCAAGCTGCAGGATGCGCAGGACGCGCTGGAAAAGCTGCCGTGGGTGGAAAGCGCGCAGGTACGCAAGCAGTGGCCGGATGTGCTGGAAGTGACCCTGGTCGAGCACAAGCCGTTCGCACGCTGGGGCAACGACCGCCTGGTCTCCGAGCAGGGCAAGCTGTTCCCCACGCCGAAGAAACTGTCCGACCTGGAACTGCCGGAGCTGGATGGCCCGGACAGCCAGACCCAGGAAGTGATGAAGCTGTACAGCGACTCGCGAGCCTTGTTCGCACCGGCCGGCGTCGACGTGCGCCGGGTGACGATGGATGCTCGCGGCAGCTGGTCGCTGGTGCTGAGCAACGGCACCGAAGTGGTGGTCGGCCGTGACGACGCGCGCTCGCGCATGCAGCGCTTCGTCAAGGTGCTGCCGCAGCTCAACCGCCAGGACGCGCCGATCGAGCGCGCCGACCTCCGTTACACCAATGGTTTCACGCTGAGCTGGGGTACCCCGGCCACGCCGGCGAAAACGCCGGCGACCCCGGCCAGAAGCACGCAGGAAAGGACATGAATCGCAAGGGTGACAAATCGCTGATCGTTGGCCTGGACATTGGCACCTCCAAGGTGGTGGCGCTGGTGGGCGAGTATTCGCCGGGCAACCCGATCGAAGTGATCGGCATCGGCTCGCACGAATCGCGCGGGCTGAAGCGTGGCGTGGTGGTGGACATCGAATCGACCGTGCAGTCGATCCAGCGTGCGGTGGAAGAAGCCGAGCTGATGGCCGGCTGCGAGATCCGTTCGGTGTACGCCTCGATCTCCGGCAACCACGTGCAGTGCAAGAACTCGCCGGGCATCGTGCCGATCCGCGACGGTGAAGTGACCTGGGGCGACCTGGATCGCGTGCTCGACGCAGCCAAGGCGGTGGCGATCCCGGCCGACCAGAAGATCCTGCACGCGATTCCGCGCGAGTACGTGCTGGACGATTCGCAGGAGGGCATCCGCAACCCGGTCGGCATGACCGGCGTGCGCCTGGAGGTACATGCGCACCTGGTGGTGTGCGCGCAGTCGGCGGCGGCCAACATCAGCAAGTGCGTGCAGCGCTGCGGCCTGCAGGTGGACGACCTGGTGCTGTCCTCGCTGGCCTCCAGCGTGGCGGTGCTGACCGCCGACGAGCGCGAGCTGGGCGTGGTGCTGGTCGACATGGGCGCCGGTACCACCGACATCGCGGTGTTCGTGCAGGGCGCGATCTGCCACACCGCCTCGCTGCCGATCGCCGGCGACCACGTGACCAACGACATCGCGCACATGCTGCGCACGCCGACCCCGGAAGCCGAGCAGATCAAGGTGCGCTATGCCTGCGCTCTGGCCCAGCTGGCCACGGCCGAGGAGAGCATCCAGGTGCCGTCGGTCGGCGACCGCCCGCCGCGCCGCATGCCGCGCCATTCGCTGGCGCAGGCCGTGCAGGGCCGTTACGAGGAGATCTTCGAGATGGTGCAGGCCGAACTGCGCCGCTCCGGCTTCGAGGAACTGGTGCGCGCCGGCATGGTGCTGACCGGGGGCGCATCGAAGATGGAAGGCGTGGTCGAACTGGCCGAGGAAATGCTGCAGATGCCGGTGCGCGTGGGCATCCCGCAGCACGTCACCGGCCTGGGCGAAGTGGTCGGCAACCCGGTGCACGCCACCGGCGTGGGCCTGCTGCTGATGGGCAGCCAGATCGAGCACCCGCGGCGGCCGTCGCTGCCGACCGGGCGCGCTGGAAGCATGTTCAAGAAACTCAAGACCTGGTTCCGCGGCGAGTTCTGACGCGGAACCCGTAACTCCGGGCCCGGCCCGGCGCAACACCCGCAGTACCCGCATCACAACGCAACAACGCACTACACAACCCACACAGCCGCAACGGCAACATGACACGCGAAGGCAGGAGGCCCGACCGTCCATGCCACCGACAAGCGGATACAACGAGGACACGGACATGGCGCATTTTGAACTGATCGAAAAGATGGCACCCAATGCGGTGATCAAGGTGGTTGGCGTGGGCGGCGGCGGCGGCAATGCCGTGGCGCACATGGTCAACTCGGCGGTGGACGGCGTGGAGTTCATCACCGCCAACACCGACTCGCAGGCCATCAAGAATTGTGGTGCCAAGCTGCAGCTGCAGCTGGGTACCAACGTGACCAAGGGCCTGGGCGCAGGCGCGAACCCGGAAGTCGGCCGCCAGGCCGCGCTGGAAGACCGTGAGCGCATCATGGACGCGCTGCAGGGCGCCGACATGGTGTTCATCACCGCCGGCATGGGCGGCGGCACCGGCACCGGCGCTGCGCCGGTGGTGGCGCAGCTGGCCAAGGAAATGGGCATCCTGACCGTGGCCGTGGTCACCAAGCCGTTCCCGTTCGAAGGCCGTCGCCGCATGCAGGTGGCGCTGAAGGGCATCGAGGAACTGAGCCAGCACTGCGACTCGCTGATCACGATCCCGAACGAGAAGCTGATCACCGTGCTGGGTCGCAACGCGACCATGATCCAGGCCTTCCGCGCCGCCAACGACGTGCTGCAGGGCGCCGTGCAGGGCATCGCCGACCTGATCGTGCGTCCGGGCCTGATCAACGTCGACTTCGCCGACGTGCGCACCGTCATGTCCGAAATGGGCCTGGCGATGATGGGTACCGGCACCGCACGGGGCGATGACCGCGCCCAGGCCGCTGCCGAATCGGCGATCCAGAACCCGCTGCTGGACGATGTGAACCTGGCCGGTGCCAACGGCATCCTGGTCAACATCACCGCCGGCGCGGACTTCACCATGGCCGAGTTCGACGAGATCGGCCGTACCATCGACGGCTTCGCTTCGGAAGACGCCACCGTCGTGGTCGGCACCGTGCTGGACCCGGACATGCAGGACGAAGTGCGCGTGACCGTGGTGGCCACTGGCCTGAACCGCGTCTCGGCCAGCAAGACCCAGCGTCCGGGCGAGCGTGCACCGATCAAGCTGGTCCGCAACGCCACCACCGGCCAGCCGGAGTTCGGCGAGTTCGACAACGGCGGCGACGCCGTGTCCAAGGCCGTGGGCGGCATGGGCCTGGGCCTGCGTCGCGCCAGCAGCGATACCGCGGCGGCTTCCGCCCCGTCGGCCCCGGCGGCTTCGGCCCCGGCAGCGGCGGAACTGCCGAACGACTACCTGGACATCCCGGCCTTCCTGCGCCGCCAGGCGGACTAAGCGGGGCGGCCCGGGGTTGTCCTCCCCGGGTTGCGCCACCATGTCCTGAAAATGCGGGCGCCGGGCCAGGATGGGCCCGGCCGCCCTGCTTCACGCGCTTTCCCAGCGGCGTGCCGGTGTGTCCTGCCGGTGGCTGTCACTGGCGTTTCAGCCAGGGTAGGGGAGTGCGCGTGTTAATCTAATGTGTCACTTCCGGTCCATCCCCATGATCCAGCAACGCACCCTCAAGAACACGATCCGCGCCACCGGCGTTGGCCTGCATAGTGGTGACAAGGTCTACATGACCCTGCGCCCGGCACCGGTCAACCATGGCATCGTGTTCCGCCGCGTGGACCTGGACCCGGTGGTGGAAGTGCCGGCCAAGGCCGAACTGGTCACCGAAGTGACCCTGTGCACCGGCCTGACCTGCAACGACGCCAAGATCCAGACCGTCGAACACCTGATGTCGGCGCTGGCCGGCCTGGGTGTGGACAACATCATCGTCGAGCTGTCCTCGGCCGAGCTGCCGATCATGGACGGTTCGGCCGGCCCGTTCGTGTTCCTGCTGCAGTCGGCAGGCATCGTGGAACAGGATGCGCCCAAGCGCTTCATCCGCGTGCTGAAGACCGTGGAAGTGACCGAGGGCGACAAGGTGGCCCGCTTCACTCCGTACGAGGGTTACAAGCTGGGTTTCACCATCCAGTTCAACCACCCGATGATTCCGGCCAAGCAGTCGCGCCAGGAAATCGAGTTCTCGACGCTGGCCTACACCAAGGAAATCTCCCGCGCGCGCACCTTTGGTTTCATGCGCGACCTGGAGTACATGCGCGAGCGCAACCTGGGCCTGGGCGGTTCGATGGACAACGCCATCGTGCTGGACGAGTTCCGCGTGCTCAACGAAGACGGCTTGCGCTACGCCGACGAATTCGTGCGCCACAAGATCCTTGACGCCATCGGCGACCTCTATCTGGCCGGTGGCCAGGTGTTGGGTGCCTACGAGGGCTTCAAGTCCGGCCACGCGCTCAACAACAAGCTGGTGCGGGCCCTGATGGCCGATGCCAGTGCCTGGGAATGGGTCAGCTTCGACTCGCCGGCCACCCCGGATCCGGTGGAATACGCCACCCCGGCGTACGCATGATTCCATAGGTTGTTGAATTTAAAGATAAAAACGCCGCCTTCCTGGGCGGCGTTCTTGTTTCCGGCGTTGGCGACGCATTCAGCGTGCTTGAAAGACGTCAAGGCTGGTTCAAGGTCACGGTTTTGTGAACCTGTTGGATCAGAAGCCTGAATTTAACGCAGTTTTAACAACAATCTAACGACAGGCCCCCGGATGGCCGCTAGGATGCGACCCGGCCCCCGAAATGTTTCACGCCGTGGTGACACGCGCGACGGGGAGCGGAGCCGGATGCTCCGTTGCCATCAGGACCGTTTCTTCGGCTTCGAGGGAACGTCCTGCAGGCAAGCCAAGGCGTCGCGTAGCCCTTTGTGCGTGGCGGCTGAAACTGCGTGGGGTCCATTCCGGTTGTCGAGCGCTGGGGAGCGCGTGGGAGTGGGAGACGCAGTCTTGATGGTCACCCTGGTGGCCTTCAGCCCGATGGAACGGGCCGCGTCGAGCAGCTGGGCTTCGGCAAGCCGCAACTTGGCATGCCAGACCGGGGACTCGACGAGAAAAACGAGGTGTTCCCCGTCCACATTGGCCAGCCGGCAACGGCTGCGCAGAGGTGGCGGCAACTGGGGGCGCAACTGACGGTCCAGCGCGTCGAGCCACAGGGCACGCCGCAGCGGGTTCCCGCTTTTGTCCGCCATTACCGCATCCAGCGCCGGTTTCGGTGCCGACGCGGGGCGAACGCTGGATTTCGGCTCAGACATGAAAACTCACTGATGGCATTCAAAAAGATCGTAATCAAAACGCGTGAAGGACAGGCCAAATCGTCGCCGATCACGCGTTTGCGGTTCTATTTCGAGGAACGCCCCCGCGCCCTGCTGGGCAGCGTGCTCGGGGTAGGCTGCATTATCGGCCTTGCTGGCGGCATTGGCGCCAGCGCGCTGAATGATTCCCGGCTGCAGGCCAAGGTCGAGCGCCAGGATGCGGAGCTGGCCAAGGTCAAGCGCGATGCGCAGACCCAGGTCAATGCGCTGGCGGCCCGCCTCGGCGAGCTGCAGGCCCAGGCGACCCGCCTCAACGCCCTCGGCGAACGGCTGACCCAGATGGGCAAGCTGGAGGACGGCGAGTTCGACTTCAACGAGACCCCCGGCCTCGGTGACGGTGACGCAGGCGGCCCGACCAGCGACATCCCGGTCAAGGACGTCAACGCCGACTTACAGGTGCTGGAGCAGCGCTTCGCTGCTTCAGGCCGCCAGCTGTCGGTGATGGAATCGCTGATGTTCGACCACCAGCTGCAGCAGAACGCCGTGCCGTCGCGCATGCCGATCCGCAACAGCTATGTGACGTCCGGCTTCGGCACCCGTGCCGACCCGTTCGGCCGCGGCGCCGCCACCCACAAGGGCATGGACTTCCACGCAAAGGTCGGTGACCCGGTGATGGCCGTGGCCGAGGGCGTGGTCAGCTTCGCCGGCGTGAAGGGCGGCTACGGCAATGTCGTCGATGTCGACCATGGCAATGGCTATGTCACCCGCTACGCGCACAATTCGCGCCTGGTGGTGAAGGCCGGCGACCTGGTCCGTGCCGGCCAGGAAGTGGCCAAGGCCGGTTCCACCGGCCGTTCGACCGGTGCCCACGTGCACTTCGAGGTGTGGGAGAACGGCAACGTGGTCAACCCGCGCAAGTTCCTCGGCGACGGCGGCAACACGCCGGTCGGGCGGGTCAGCCGCGGTTGATCCCCGGGTCGGATCCCTTCCGCGCCGCGCAAGGGCTCTGACCCGACTCGGTTGAT
>NZ_JAOCGL010000058.1:0-25337 GCF_029842485.1 Stenotrophomonas sp. GD03777 | reverse complement strand
TTTTTGCTCTTTGCGGCCAACCGACCTGCCACGAGGGGCTCAGCCGTTGGCCGGAATCCTCACAGTGCCGCGCGGATCCGCTCGCGCAGCGCTTCCAGATCCTTGGCAAACGCATCGATGCCGGTCGCCAGCTTCTCGGTGGCCATCGGATCGGCCGCCAGATCCGCCGCGAACTTGGCCGCATCGATCGGGGTTACCGCCGCGCCATCGGCGGCACCGGCCACCAGCTTGCGCGGCAGCTCGCCGTGGTCGGCGTCCAGCTTCTCCAGCAGGTCCGGCGAAATCGTCAGGCGGTCGCAGCCGGCCAGTGCTTCGATCTGCGCGGTCGAACGGAACGAGGCGCCCATCACCACCGTCGGCGAACCGCGACGCTTGAATTCGGCATACACGCCGCGCACGAACTTCACGCCCGGGTCTTCATCGATGGTGGCCGGGGCCTGTCCGTTGGCCACGTACCAGTCCAGGATGCGGCCGACGAACGGCGAGATCAGGAACGCCCCGGCTTCGCTGCAGGCCAGCGCCTGGGTCGGGTTGAAGATCAGGGTCAGGTTGCAGTCGATGCCCTCGGCCTGCAGGATGCGTGCGGCTTCCACGCCTTCCCAGGTCGCGGCGATCTTGATCAGGATCTTCTCGCGCGGCACGCCGGCATCGGCGTACATCTGGATGAACTGGCGGGCCTTGGCCACGGTGGCAGCGGTGTCGTGAGCCAGGTCGGCATCCACCTCGGTGGACACCCGGCCCGGCACCAGCGTGCTCAGCAGCGCGCCGACGCCGATGGTCAGGCGGTCGGCCACGGCGTGCACCACGGCTTCGCGGTCGCCACTCTGCTGGCGGCCCCAGGCCAGTTCGCGTTCGATCAGCTCGGCGTAGACCGGCAGGTCCAGCGCCTTCTTCACCAGGGTCGGATTGGTGGTGCAGTCCACCGGCTGCAGGCGCTTGATCGCCTCGTAGTCACCGGTATCGGCAACGACCACGGACAGTTCGCGCAGCTGGGACAGTTTGGACGGGGTACTCATTACGGCTCCTGGGGCAGGGGGATCGAATCGCGCGCGGTGCGCAGCGGTAATCAGGGGCGGTCGTTGTGGACCGCGGTCACGCGCAGGCGCAGCTTGCGGCCGCCGGGCGCGTTCCAGTCGATGCTCTGGCCGATCGAAAGGCCGAGCAGGGCACTGCCGACCGGGGCCAGCACGGAAACCTTGCCTTCATCGACGTTGGCTTCGCGGGGGAAGACCAGGGTCAGGACGTGCTTCTCGCCCGACACTTCATCTTCGCACTCCACGCGCGAATGCATCATGACGATGCCTTCGGGAATCTGGTCCGGTGCCAGCACGGTGGCCCGGTTGAGTTCTTCAGCAAGCGCGAGCGCGGCAGGCGTCTGGCTCAGCGCGGGAGATTCGAGCATGGCGTCCAGGCGGTCCATGTCGAAGGTGGAAACGGTGATCGACGGCGGCAGGCCGCTGGCGGTACTCATGGTGAAGCTCCTTGGTTGAAAGCCATGCAAAAGGCGGCACCTGCTGGCGCCGCCTGTCTGTATTGTGGGGACAAATGCGGCCGGAATCGACTCCTGCCGATTCCAGGCCGGTACTGCGGGGGGCTCAGCCGTTCAGCGCGGGGCCGGGCAGGGCGGGTGCATCGCTGCCGGCATCAAGCGCCTCCAGGGTGAACAGCGCCTGCGGCAGGCGCTTGAACTGGTCGGCCAGGTCCATCAGGAAGTCGTTCATGGCCGAGCTGCGGCGCCAGATCATGGCGATGCGGCGGCTGGGACGGCCTTCGCCGGTGAAGTCGAGCAGGCGGATGTTGTTCGAGCGCGGCACTGGCGGCTGCACCGACAGACTCGGCAGCAGGGTGATGCCGACGTCGGCGGCGACCATCTGCCGCAGCGTTTCCAGGCTGGTGGCGCGGAACTCGGACTTCTCGTTGGCGCCGAACAGGCGGCAGACTTCCAGCGCCTGGTCGCGCAGGCAATGGCCGTCCTCCAGCAGCAGCAGCTTCTGCGTGGCCAGTTCCTGCACGTCCAGGTGCTCGCGACGTGCCAGCGGGTGGCGACCGGAGACGGCCAGCAGGAACGGTTCCTCGAACAGGAACTCGGCATGCAGCTGGTCGTCGATCACCGGCAGCGCCAGCAATGCAGCGTCGAGCTTGCCTTCGCGCAGGCGGTCCAGCAGCACATCGCTCTTTTCCTCGACCAGCAGCAGTTCCAGCTCCGGGAAGCGCTCGCGGATGCGCGGGATCACATGCGGCAGCAGGTACGGGCCGAGGGTCGGGAAGATCCCCAGGCGCACCGTACCGGCTTCCGGATCGCGGCTGCGTCGCGCCGCTTCCTTCAGCTGTTCCACTTCGGACACGATCACCCGCGCCCGTGCGGCCGCTTCCTGGCCGGCCGGGGTCAGCATCACCTTGCGCGGTGCGCGTTCCACCAGCGGCAGGCCGAGCTCTTCCTCCAGCTTGCGGATCTGCGTGGACAACGTCGGCTGGCTGACAAAGCAGGACGCGGCAGCCCGGCCGAAATGCTTGTGGTCGGCCAGGGCTACCAGGTACTTCAGATCACGTAGGTTCATCCTTACACCCCAGGGGTAACGGACCGGCTGACGGCGTGGTTACCCGACAGGCAGACAATGTTCCCGGTGATCTGGGAACGGTGGATCAGGCCGCTTCAGCAACGGCACCGCTGCTGTTGCTCACCGACGAGCGGATCAGGTGGTCGAACGCGCTCAGTGCGGCGGTGGAACCGGCGCCCATGGCGATGATGATCTGCTTGTAGGGCACCGTCGTGCAATCGCCAGCAGCAAACACACCCGGCAGGTTGGTCTGGCCGCGATCGTCGATGACGATCTCGCCACGCGGCGACAGCGCCACCACATCCTTCAGCCACTCGGTGTTGGGCAGCAGGCCGATCTGCACGAAGATGCCTTCCAGCTCGACGCGGTGGGCATCGCCGCCGATGCGGTCCTTGTAGACCAGGCCGGTGACCTTGCTGCCGTCGCCGAGCACTTCGGTGGTCTGTGCGCTGGTCAGCACGGTGACGTTGCCCAGGCTGCGCAGCTTCTTCTGCAGCACTTCGTCGGCACGCAGGCTGGAATCGAACTCCAGCAGGGTTACATGCGACACGATGCCGGCCAGGTCGATGGCCGCTTCCACACCGGAGTTGCCGCCGCCGATCACCGCCACGCGCTTGCCCTTGAACAGCGGACCATCGCAGTGCGGGCAGTAGGCCACGCCCTTGTTGCGGTACTGGTCCTCGCCCGGCACGTTCATCTGCCGCCAGCGCGCGCCGGTGGACAGGATCACCGAACGCGACTTCAGCACCGCGCCGTTCTCCAGCTGCACCTGCACCAGGCCGTCTTCGCCGGCCGGCACCAGCGCACTGGCGCGCTGCAGGTTCATGATGTCCACGTCGTACTCGCGCACATGCTGCTCCAGCGCCGTGGCCAGCTTCGGGCCTTCGGTTTCCTTCACCGAGATGAAGTTCTCGATCGCCATGGTGTCCAGCACCTGGCCACCGAAGCGCTCGGCAGCGATGCCGGTACGGATGCCCTTGCGCGCGGCATAGATCGCCGCTGCGGCGCCAGCCGGGCCACCACCGACCACCAGTACGTCGAAAGCATCCTTGGCGGCGATCTTCTCGGCATCGCGCTTGCTGGCATTGGTGTCCAGCTTGGCCACGATCTGCTCCAGGGTCATGCGGCCCTGGTCGAACACTTCACCGTTGAGGTACACGGTCGGCACCGACATGATCTCGCGCTTCTCGACTTCGTCCTGGAACAGCGCACCATCGATGGCCACGTGCTGGATGCGTGGGTTGAGTACCGCGGCCAGGTTCAGCGCCTGCACCACGTCCGGGCAGTTCTGGCAGGACAGCGAGAAGTAGGTTTCGAACTTGTATTCACCTTCCAGGTTCTGCACCTGCTCGATCAGCTCGGCGGTGGCCTTGGACGGGTGGCCGCCGACCTGCAGCAGGGCCAGCACCAGCGAGGTGAACTCGTGACCCATCGGCAGGCCGGCGAAGGTCAGGTGGATGTCCTGGCCCGGCGTGCCCAGGTCGAAGGACGGCACGCGGCCCTGGCCATCGCGCAGGACCTGCAGCGTGATCTTGTCCGACAGGTTTTCCAGGGTCTGCAGCAGTTCCAGCATTTCCTGCGACTTGGCGCCGTCGTCGGCGTGCGCGGTGATCTGGATCGGGCGGGTCACGCGCTCCAGATAGGTCTTCAGCTGCGACTGCAGGTTGGCGTCCAACATCGGGTCATCTCCTGGCTTCAGGCAAACAGGGGGCGTGGCACCGCTGTAGAAGGTAGCGGACCAGCAGGGGGTAGGGGTGAACCCAAGACAGCGACCGTGGAAGGGGCTGGCTGGCCAAGGCGGGCGAGCGTTGGCTGTCTTGGGTTCCCCCCCACGCCGGCGGGGGGACCGGCACGGGGATGAAGGGCGCGCCGTGGCGTGGGGCCACGGCAGGCCGGTACTGCTTTAGATCTTGCCGACCAGGTCCAGCGACGGGGTCAGGGTCTTCTCGCCTTCCTTCCACTTGGCCGGGCAGACCTGGTTCGGGTTGGCGGCGGTGAACTGGGCAGCCTTGAGCTTGCGCAGGGTCTCGGACACGTCACGGGCGATCTCGTTGGAGTGGATCTCCAGGGTCTTGATCACGCCTTCCGGGTTGATGATGAAGGTGCCGCGCAGGGCCAGGCCTTCTTCTTCAATGTGCACGCCGAAGGCGCGGGTCAGCTGGTGGGTCGGGTCGCCGACCAGCGGGAACTGGGCCTTGCCGACGGCCGGCGAGGTCTCGTGCCACACCTTGTGCGAGAAGTGGGTGTCGGTGGTGACGATGTAGACCTCGGCGCCGGCCTTCTTGAACTCGGCGTAATGGTCAGCGGCGTCTTCGATCTCGGTCGGGCAGTTGAAGGTGAAGGCGGCCGGCATGAAGATCAGGACGGACCACTGGCCCTTCAGGCTGGCGTCGGAAACCTTGATGAACTCGCCGTTGTGGTAGGCGTTGGCTTCGAACGGCTGGATCTGGGTATTGATGAGGGACATCATTTTTCCTCTTGGTGAAGGGGAGTGGGTGAATCGACAGGAGCTAGGTTACCCATTCGCTCGCGATAAGAACAATCCATTGATTGCATCTATTTGATAGATGGAGTCTATCAAATGGCCATGAGCAGGCACTGAACCCTGCCGCTCCCATCCTGCAACTGCTTGTGTGACAAGGAAAATCGACCGGGACGTGTGAAGAGGGCTGATAGCCCCTCCTTATACCCTCTTGCGAAACCTGAACGGATTCCAGCTTTTTGTAGCGTCGAGCCATGCTCGACGGTGGATCTGTAGAGCCGAGCCGATGCTCGGCTGTTCCAGCAGCAGCCGAGCATCGGCTCGGCCCTACAATTGAGGCATGTCTTTCCAACCCGAACCCACCCTGCGTCAGGTCGTAGCCGACGCCAGTGCCCGCTTGGGCGGTGTCGACGCCCGCCACGAAGCCGAACTGCTGCTGCTGCATGTACTGGAGCGCCCGCGCAGCTGGCTGTTCGCCCATGCCACCGATCCGCTGGCCGCCAATGACCAGGCCGCCTTCGAAGCCTTGCTGGCCCGCCGTGTGGCCGGTGAGCCGGTTGCCTACCTGACCGGGCGCCGCGGTTTCTGGACGCTGGACCTGGAGGTCGACCCGGCCACGCTGATCCCGCGCCCGGAAACCGAGCTGCTGGTCGAGTTGGCGCTGGAGCGACTGCCGCCGGACCAGGCGTTGCAGCTGGCCGACCTCGGTACCGGCAGCGGTGCGATCGCACTGGCACTGGCCAGCGAACGGCCCCGGGCACAGGTGCTGGCCACCGATGCCAGCCCGGGCGCGCTGGCCGTGGCCGCGCGCAATGCGGCCCGCCATGAACTGGACAACGTCCTTTTCGCCGAGGGCGGGCACGACTGGTATGCGCCGCTGCAGGGCGTGCGCTTCGACCTGATCGCCAGCAATCCGCCGTACATCGCCAGCAACGACCCGCACCTGGAACAGGGCGACCTGCGCTTCGAACCGTCTACCGCGCTGGCCTCGGGCATGGACGGCCTGGATGACATCCGCCGCATCGTCGATGGTGGCCAGGCCCACCTGCGGCCCGGCGGTTGGTTGCTGATCGAGCACGGTTGGGACCAGGGCGCGGCGATCCGCGCACTGTTCGAGGCGACGGGATTTGCCGAGGTGCAGACCGTGCAGGACCTGGAGCAGCGCGACCGCATCACCCTGGGCCGGCGTCCGGCCTAGAATGGCAGTTCTCCTGCCCCGGCAGGGCATCACCCTGGAGCTGCAAGCATGCGTACGCTGTACCCCGCCATCACCCCCTACGACGTCGGCACCCTGAAGGTCGACGACCGCCACACGCTGTACTTCGAACAGTGCGGCAACCCGGAAGGCAAGCCGGTGGTGATGCTGCATGGTGGCCCGGGTGGCGGCTGCAGCGACAAGATGCGCCAGTTCCACGATCCGTCCAAGTACCGCATCATCCTGTTCGATCAGCGCGGTGCCGGCCGTTCCACCCCGCACGCGGACCTGGTGGACAACACCACCTGGGACCTCGTCGCCGATATCGAGAAGCTGCGCGAGCACCTGAAGGTCGATCGCTGGCAGGTGTTCGGTGGCAGCTGGGGCTCGACCCTGGCGCTGGCCTATGCCGAGACCCATCCGCAGCGCGTGACCGAACTGGTCCTGCGCGGCATCTTCATGCTGCGTCGCTGGGAGCTGGAATGGTTCTACCAGGAAGGCGCCAACCGCCTGTTCCCGGATGCGTGGGAGCACTACCTCAAGCCGATTCCGCTGGTGGAGCGTCATGACCTTATCTCGGCCTTCCACCGCCGCCTGACCAGCGAAGACGAGACCACCCGCCTGGAAGCGGCCAAGGCGTGGGCGGTGTGGGAAGGCGCGACCAGCTTCCTGCACGTCGATGATGACTTCATCAACAGCCACGAAGACCCGCATTTCGCGCTGGCGTTTGCCCGCATCGAGAACCACTACTTCGTCAACGGCGGCTTCTTCGAGGTGGAAGACCAGCTGCTGCGCGACGCACACCGCATCGCCGACATTCCGGGCGTGATCGTGCACGGCCGCTACGACGTGGTCTGCCCGCTGGCCAACGCCTGGGACCTGACCAAGGTGTGGCCGAAGGCGAAGCTGGAAATCACCCCGGCTTCGGGCCATTCGGCGTTCGAGGCCGAGAACGTGGACGCGCTGGTGCGCGCCACCGATAGCTTCGCCTGATCGGTAGTGCCGGTCGCTGGCCGGCAACGCTTCACCATTCGCGCCGGGCATCGCCCGGCGCTACCGGCCTCATCCACGCATGGCGTGGATCTACCAGTCCCCAGCCAGCAACGCGTCGGCCAGTACCTGCAGTTTCGGCGAATGCTGGCGCGACGGCGGGTAGATCAGTGACAGCGCGCGGCTGCGGCCCTCAAACGGCTGCAGCACGCGCTGCAGGCGGCCATCGGCCAAGGCGTCGGCCACCGCGAAATCCATCACCTGCACGATGCCGATGCCGGCGATCGCCGCTTCCACCAGCGGATCGCCGCTGTCGAACACCATCCGCGCCGGTGGCGTGAAATCATGAAGCTGGCCGTCCTGCAGGAACTGCCAGTCCACCAGCCGGCCACTGCGCAGGTTGCGCACCGCCAGGCAGGCATGATCCCGCAAGGCGGCCACATCGTCGGGCGCGCCACAGCGGTCGAGGTAGTCCGGGCTGGCCACCGTCACCCAGCGCAGCGGCCGCAGTGGCCGCGCGACGATGCGCTGGTCGGCGATGACGCCGGTGCGCAGCGCGGCATCGAAACCTTCCTCGACCAGATCGACCAGGCGGTCGTTGAGCACGGCTTCCACCTGCAGTTGCGGGTGCTGCTGCAGCATCGGCCCCAGCAGCGGTACCAGCACCTTGCGCCCGAACATCGAGGGCGCACTGATCTTCAGGGTGCCCGAGGGCGTGCACGGACGGTCGGCCAACTGGCGTTCGGCATCCTCGAGGCCGCACAGCAGGGGCGCGACCTGATCGACGAACTGGCGACCATCCGGGGTCAGTGCCACGTTGCGGGTGTTTCGCTGCAGCAGCTTCACCCCCAGCGTGGCCTCCAGCCGACTGATCGCGCGCGACAGGCCTGACTGGCTCAGGCCCAGTTGCCCGGCGGCGGCGGTGAAACTGCGTGCTTCGGCCACCTGCACCAGCATGCGCACGGCATTGAGGTCCATCGAGGTTCCATTCATGCTGAAAATCATGACAGATATGGACGGAAAGGGGTTTATTGAGAGCGCTGCATCAATGAGACTGCGCTCCCCCACAGCACCGGAGCGTCGATGCCTCCCCTCAAGTACCCGCGCTGGGCGCTGGCCCTGCTGGCCACCGCCCAGCTGATCATCGCCCTGGACGCCACCATCATCTTCGTCGCCCTGCATGACATGGGGCGCGCGCTGGAGATCAACGCACAGCAGCTGCAATGGGTGGTCAGTGCCTACACCGTGGCCTTTGGCGGCAGCCTGCTGCTGGGGGGCCGTGCCGCCGACCTGATCGGCCGTCGCCGCTTCTACCGGCTGGGCATGCTGCTGTTCGCACTGGCGTCGCTGCTCGGCGCGCTGGCGCCGAACGCCACCCTGCTGATCATCGCGCGTGCGGCGCAGGGCATCGGCGCGGCATTGCTGTTCCCGGCCACGCTGGCGCTGATCAACACGTTGTATGCGGAAGGTCCGGTGCGCAACCGTGCACTTGCGATCTGGAGCATGGCCAGCGCGGTGGGCCTGGCGCTGGGCACGCTGCTCGGCGGCGTGCTGACCCAGGCGTTCGGCTGGCCGGCGGTGCTGGCGGTGATCGTGCCACTGGCCACCACCTGCGCGGTGGCTGCGGGTGCGTGGTTGCCGGCCGATGGCCCGCGTGCGCGGGGCCGCTCGTTCGATCTGGCCGGCTGCATCACCGTCACTGCCGGCGGCAGCCTGCTGGTCACTACCCTCGTGCAAGGGCCGGAGTGGGGCTGGACTGCGCCGGCCACGCTGGGCTGCCTGCTGCTGTCGGTGCTGCTGCTGGTGGCGTTCGTGCAGATCGAACAGCGCAGCCGCGATCCGCTGATGCAGTTCGCGTTGCTGCGGCTGCCCGGACTGCGCGCGGCACTGGGCCTGACCTTCGCCTTCATGAGCAGCTATGGGGTGCAGTACTACTTCATGGCGCTGTACTTCCAGGACGGCTACGGCTGGAGCCCGCTGCAGGCCGGCCTGGCGTTCCTGCCCGCCACTGCGGTGTGCACGGTCGGCATCCAGCTGGCCGAGTGGACGCTGCAGCGCTGGAGCGCGCGCAAGGTGCTGGTGATTGGGCAGCTGGCCGGCGCCATCGGTATCGCCTGGGTGGCCGCGACGCTGCCGCACGGCGCGAACTTCTGGCCGCTGCTGCCGGGCGTGGTAGTGCTGAGCATCGGCCAGGGCATGACCTGGACCTCGATGTGGATCGTGGCCGGGCAGGGCGTGCCGTCCGCACAGCAGGGTGTTGCATCTGGCATGGCGGCGACCGCGCAGCAGATCGGTGGTGCGCTGGGCCTGGCCGTGCTGGTGATGGTGGCCAATGCCAATGCCGATGCCGGTACAGCCGGTTCGCCGAGTGCACTGGCCGGGCTGGTGCGCGCCGAATACGGTGCCGCCTTGTTTTCACTGTTCGGCGTGGTGATCGCGCTGGGCCTGCGCCCGGCGCCGGCCGAATCGGCCGCCACCGTCTGCCCGGCCAACGAGGCATGATTGAAGGCGCTGCCGTGGGTGGATGTGCCGGCCAGCGGCCGGCACTACCGGTTCGGCATGGATGCACGCGCGTTCAACCCAGCGCCAGCAACTCCGGTTGCAGCGCGCTGAAGATCCGCGCCAACCGCTCGGCCCACGCCTGCTTCCCTGCCATATCGGCAATGAGGTCCTGGCGGATCTCCAGTTCCACGTGCACCAGCCCACGGCCTTCGCCATGCACCGGCACCGCGTAGTCGCTGGTGCTGCTGACCGAATACGGTTCGTTGTCCCCCACCACCAGGTCGCCTTCGTCGCGCAATGCCTGCAGCAGGGCATGGGCAAAACGCATGTCCTGGTGGTACAGCACGCCGGCGTGCCAGGGCCGCTGCGTGCCGTTCATCACGGGGGTGAAGCTGTGCATCATCACCAGCAGGGTGGGCTGGCCGGCATCACGGCGCGCATCAAGCTCGGTCTCGATGCGTGTATGGTACGGCGCGTGGATCGCATCGATGCGCTGCTGTCGCTGCGCCGCCGACAGCCCGGCATTGCCCGGCACCACGGTGTGGTCGCTCACCTCCGGAATCAGCGTCGGTGAGGCCAGTGGGCGGTTGCAGTCGATCAGCAGCCGCGAGTACGTCTGTTCGATCGCCCAGGCATCGAGCCGTTCGGCCAGTGCACGGGTGGTGCCGGCGATGCCGATGTCCCAGCCGATGTGGCGGTCCAGCTCGGCCTGGGGCAGGCCGAGCCCGGTCAACGCACGCGGCACCTGCTGGCCGGCGTGGTCGGCCAGCAGGAGGTAGGGCGAGACGCCCTGCGCCCGGTGGATCGTGTAGATCGCCGGGTCGTCGGCGCCGAGCAACGCAGGCAGCCTGTGCAGGTCCGCGTCAGCCACGTGGGCGTCCGTCCAGGTGGTGCTCGATCATCCACAGCCCGGCCCAGAGCTTGGCGTCCAGCTCGTAGCCTTCGCCCATCTTCTGCACCAGCCAGGCCGCAGCCTCGCTGCGTGGAATCTCGTGCACGGTGATGTCCTCGCTGTCATCACCGCCCCCTTCGCCGATGCGGCGCAGGCCGGTGGCGCGCACGAAGGCGATCTTCTCGCTGCTGGCGCCGGAAGACGTCGGGCCGATCATCAGCACTTCGGCGTGATCGGCGGTCCAACCTGTTTCTTCTTCCAGTTCGCGCATGGCCGAGACTTCGATCGATTCGCCGGCGTGGATGTCGCCGACCAGGCCGGCCGGCATCTCGATGGTGGGTGCCTGCAGCGGCACGCGGAACTGCTCGACGAACAGCACCTTGTCCTCCGGGGTGACGGCGATGATGATCGCCGCCAGGCCACCGGCATGGGTACGTTCGCTGTATTCCCAGGTGCCGCGCACCAGCATGCGCTGGTACTTGCCTTCGTAGACGACGCGCGGGGCTTCGGTATTGCGCTTGCTCATGCGGGCTCGCTGTGGGAGGGAAGAGGATCGGCCACGCCGGCGGCGTCGAACAGCCGGCGGCGGGTCATCGGGCCGAAGCGCAGGGTCTGGCACAGGCCACCGAGCAGCTCTGGATCGGCCGATTGGCGCAGCAGTCCGGGCTGGCTGCCCTCCAACGGCGCATCCAGCGCGATGGTGGTCAGCTGGCGCCAGAGCTGGGCGTGCTCGCGCTGCTCGCGCAGCCGCACTGCCATCTGTGCAGCGCCACGCAGGCGCAGGAACGGCACTTCGTCCAGTCGTTCGAACAGCGCATCCATGCTGCCGAAATGGGCCAGCAGCACGGCGGCCGATTTGCTGCCGACGCCACTGACACCGGGAATGTTGTCCACCGCATCGCCACACAGCGCCAGGTAGTCGGCGATCTGGTGCGCGTGCACGCCGTGCCGCGCCTTCACCCCGGCCACGTTCCAGCGCTGGTTGCGGGCGTAGTCCCACTGTTCGTCATGGTCGATCAGCAGCTGCGACAGGTCCTTGTCGGCGGAGATGATCACCCCGCGATGGCTGCTCCGGTGTACGTGCAGGGCGCTGCCGATCAGGTCGTCGGCCTCGTATTCGTGGTGGGCCAGGACGGCAAGGCCCAGCGCCGCGCATAGCGCCTTGCAGTGCACGAACTGGCGCTTGAGCGCTTCCGGTGCTGGCTCGCGGTTGGCCTTGTAGGCCGGATACAGCCGGTGGCGGAAACCACTGTCAAGCGCTTCATCGAAGGCGATGGCGATGTGCCGCGGGCGCTCGCGCTCGAGCAGGTCCAGCAGGAAGCGGGCGAAGCCGTGCACCGCATTGGTGGGCCAGCCCTGTGCGTCCTGGAACTGGTCTGGCAGTGAATGCCAGGCACGGAACACGTAGATGCTGGCATCAACCAGGTACAGCGACGGCGGGGCAGCCGGCAGGGTCATGCCGGGGGCGTCCAGTCGCGCAGCAGGGCCGCCGGGTCGGGGCGCTCGCGCTCGGGTACGTCGGCCTTGGGCGTACCGATGTGGATGAAGCCGGCGATGCGTTCGCCGTCGACCAGGCCCAGGTGGGCCTGAACAGCCGGATCGAAGGCCATCCAGGCGGTCAGCCACTGCGCGCCGAAACCCAGCGCCTGCGCGGCCTGCAGCAGGGCGAAACAGACGCAGCCGGCGGTCATCAGCTGTTCCTGTTCGGGCACCTTCGGGTCCGGCCGCGGGCTGGCCACCACCACGATCACCAGCGGTGCGTGGCTGAAACGCTGGCGGTCCTTCTCGAACACGGCCTCGCCCGCATGTGGGTCGCGCTGGCGGCTGCGTTCAGCCAGGAAGTCGCCCAGAGTGTGACGTGCATCGCCTGCGATTTTCAGGAAGCGGAACGGCACGCGCTTGCCGTGGTCGGGCACGCGCACCGCTGAGGCCAGCATCCGCTGCAGGGTGGCCGGGTCCGGCCCGGGCTCGCCCAGTTGCCGCGAGGGCACCGAGCGGCGGGCATCCAGGGCGAGCAGGGCGGCAGGATCGGGCATGGAGGCTGAACCGGTCATCACGGGCGTTTGATTATAGTCGGGGTGGTCAATGACGCCGTCTGTGTCGCGTCCGGCCCCTGAATACCAAACTGTGATGAACATCATGCCACTGGCGGGAAACGGACAGCCGCTTCCCCTCGCCTCGTGGGCCTTGCACGGCTTACGATATCTGTCTTGCCGGGCCGCCGGTCATGAGGTTTGAAGTGAGGACTGTTTCACTGTCCGTGACGGGCTGGCCGGCCTACCATCGACGTTCCGGTACATGGGGTGTGCCGGAAGCCGCGATGTCCATGCTGTCTGTCGTACCAGAGAAGGTGGGGAGCCTTCCCGAATGATGAGCGTGCCCACACCGATGGGATCGCCGGGCCGTGACCCGGCCCAGCTCCAGCGTGCCCGGGACATGGTCCTGCCCGCGTTGTGCCAGGCCTTCGGGGCGGCACTGGCGCGTTTCGACGATGCCCTGTTCGACCGCGCCGGCAATGCCGGCTCGTCGCAGTTGCTGTTCCTGGACGCGATGCGCGAACTGCGCCGGCGCCGTGAGGACATCGCGGCCGCTTTCGCCGGCCACCTGCAGCAGGCCTGGGCCGCATTGGAGGCTGGTGAGCCGCTGTCAGCCGAGGCGACCCTGTCCGGGCCGGCCGAGGATGGGCTCAGCCTGCTGGCCGAGCATGTGCTGGAATCACGGTTGGCGGTGCGCAATTTCGCCACTGTATTGCTGCGTGACTTCAAGCCGGTGCTGGCGCGGCTGGATCGCCGCCTGGGCCGGTTGATCGGCGGCGCGGAACTGGACGCGGACCACAATCCGATCAGCCCCGAACACCTGGGCGTGGCCATCCACGAAGCCTTTGCCGGCTGTGAACTGGCCCCGGAAGTGCATCTGGTGCTGATCAAGCTGTGCGAGCGCGACCTGCGTGCACCGGTCGGTCGCATCTACGAGAAGCTGGACGAGCAGCTGGCCGCAGCCGGCGTGATGTCGCAGATGGGGGCTCCGCAGCGCCCACAACCGCCGGCACCGGATCCGCGCATGGCCGGGATGCTGGATGACCTGGTCGAGCATCGCCACGGCGCGGGCGTCGATCCGGGGTTCAGCGATGACGAGCAGGCCGCACCGGCCTGGGCGCAGCGCTTTGCTGCCCGCTGGTCCGAGCGCCGCGGGCATATGCAGCAGCACCTGGGCGGCGATGACGGCGCCACCGGCGAGGCCTACGCTGGCCAGCAGGGCATGCTGCTGGAAGCGCTGCACGAACTGCTGCAGCAGACCCGCCATGTGCGTGAGGACGCCACGTCTGCGGCACAGGTGGCGGTTGGCCAGCAGCGCCCGCTCAGCCAGCGCGAAATGATGTCGGTGCTGTCGCTGCTGCAGGCCACGCCCAGCGCCACCCTGCGCGCGGCCATCGGCGAGGACGGCGAATCGCTGGCGCAGCGCCTGAAGAGCGAAGTGCTGTCCAGCGCCACCCAGCTTGGCGTCGATCCGGGCCAGACCCGGCTGGACCCGCAGGATGAGGATGCCATCGACCTGGTCGGCATGCTGTTCGACGTGATGCTGGACGAGCGTGAACTGGAAGGCCGCTCGCGCGAACTGATCGGCCGCCTGGTGGTGCCTTTCGTCAAGGTCGCCATGCTCGACCGCCGCATGTTCGTGCAGAAGACCCACCCGGCGCGCAAGCTGCTCAACTCGCTGGCCGAGGCCTGCGAGGGCAACACCGGCGAGAGCCAGGCCGAGCGCATGCTGATGGCCAAGGTCGAAGAGATCATCGAGCGCCTGGTGGCCGAGTTCAACGAGAACCTGGCGATCTTCCTGACCCTGGAAGAGGAATTCCGCGAGTTCCTGGTGCAGCATCGCCGCCGCGTGGAAATCGCCGAGCGTCGTGCCGCAGAAACGCAGCGCGGCCAGGAAAAGCTGGAAATGGCCCGCAGCCGGGCCGGTGCGGAACTGGACCGCCGCATCGGTGACGCCACGCTGCCGCCGGCCATTGCCGAATTCCTGCGCCAGCCGTGGCAGCATCATCTCACCTTGGCGCTGCTGCGCGAGGGCGAAGAAGGCGCCTCGGTGGCCGAGGCATTGAGCCTGGGCGACGGCCTGCTGGAGGAAGTGGCCGAGGCCCGCCGCCAGATCGTCGGCAAGCCGTGGCTGCAGGCCTGGCAGCCGGTGCTGGCCAAGGTGTTTGCCAGCGTCGGCGTGCACGGCGATGCGGCAACCGCCGCCATCGATGCCCTGCATGACACCCTGCAGGGCATCGCCGAGTCGCGGCCGGAACTGCAGCGTGCGCTGCCGGAGCTGCCGCAGGTTGCCTTGCCGGCCCCGCCAGTGGCTGAATCGCCGGCGGTTGAGCTTGGCGGGCAGATCGACGCCGACGATTTCGACAACGCCGATGCCGACCGCTTCCGCCGCATGGAAATCGGCAACTGGCTGGACTTCGTCGACAAGGATGGCAAGGTGCAGGCGGGCAAGCTGTCCTGGGTCAGCCCGATTTCCTCGCGCCTGCTGTTCGTCAACCGTCGCGGCGTGCGCTTCTGCGTGGCCTCGCCGGAAGAACTGGCGGTGATGATGCGGCTGGGCCGCCTGCGTGCCCACGTTGATGATGGCGCCTTCGACAGCGCCATGCAGGGCGTGATCGATCGCCTCGACCCGGGCAGCGCCACGCTGCACTGAGCGGGTGCCGCCTGCTAGGATCGGGAAACTCACCGATCAGCGGGGACCTGCATGGCCGTGGCGTTGCTGGGGATCAAGGAGGCCGCGCCGGGCGAACGGCGCGTGGCACTGACGCCGGAGACCGCGCGCAGGCTCGGGGCCTTGGGCATTGCCGTCTGGTATGAGGCGGGCGCGGGTTTGGCCGCTGGTTTCACCGACGCCGCCTATGACGATGCCGGTGCACGCGTCTTCGACGCGGGCCGCTGGGCCGAGATCGATATCCTGCTGTGCGTGCAGGCCCCCCCTGCGGCGGTGCTGGAACAGCTCAAGCCCGGCGCCAGCGTGGTCGGCCTGCTGGCCCCGGCCAGTGATCCGTCGCTTGCGGCATTGGCCGCTGGCGACCGCCTGCAGCTGTTCCCGCTGCAGCAGCTGCCGCGCACCACCCGCGCGCAGGCGATGGATGTGCTCAGTTCGCAGGCCGGCATGGCCGGCTACAAGGCGGCGCTGATTGCGGCCGAACGCGCGCCCCGTTTCTTCCCGATGCTGACCACTGCGGCCGGCACCGTGCGGCCGGCCAAGGTGCTGGTGATCGGTGCCGGCGTGGCGGGCCTGCAGGCCATCGCCACCGCGCGCCGCCTCGGTGCACAGGTGGAAGGCTTCGACGTGCGCCCGGAAACCCGCGAGCAGATCCAGTCGCTGGGCGCGCGCTTCCTCGACCTCGGGGTGAGCGCGGCGGGCGAGGGCGGTTACGCGCGCGCGTTGACCGATGAAGAGCGTGCCGAGCAGCAGCGCCGCCTGGCCGACCACCTGCGCAGTGTGGACGTGGTGATCTGCACGGCTGCGGTACCGGGCCGCCCGGCACCGACCATCGTGACCGCCGCGATGGTGGAAGGCATGGCCACCGGCAGCGTCATTGTTGATCTGGCGGCGGAAAGTGGCGGCAACTGCGCACTGACCCTGCCGGGGCAGTGCATCGAACACCAGGGCGTGACCATCGACGGTCCGCTGGGCCTGGCCAGCCGCGGCGCGACCCAGGCCAGCGAGATGTATGCACGGAACCTGCTCAACTTCGTTGCGCTGTTCGTGCGCGACGGGCAGCTCGGTTTCGATTGGGACGACGAACTGCTGGCGAAGACGCGCTGGCAGGCGTGAGTGATACGGGGTCAGATCCCTTTGCCTCTGGCAAAGGGATCTGACCCTGGTATCCCGAAGGCTTACCGTGGCTTCGCCGGCGGCGGGTTCTCCCGCACCCAGTCCTTGCGTTGCTCCGGCGTCATCTGCGACCAGCGCTCGCGCAGTGCGTCGCGCTGCGCGGGCGGCAGATCCCGCATCTGACCGAACAGGGCCCGGGCCTGCTCACGCTGTTCCGGGCTCATGTGCTCGAAGCGGCGCAGGCCGCGGCGGGCCTTGTCGCGTTCCTCCGGGCTCATCGATTGCCAGCGCTGGCCATGCGAGAGCATCCGCTGGCGCTGGCCGGCATCGGCGCTGTTCCAGCGGTCGCGCAGCGGCGCCAGCAAGGATTCCCGCTGCGCTTCACTCAACTGTTCCCAGGCCGGCAGCGGTGGGGCTGGCGCGGGGCGTGCGGCAGGGGCGGGCGCGGCGTTCTGCGCCAATACCGGGAAGGCCGGCAGCAGCAACAGGGTCAACAGCAGCGGCAGGGTATGCAGTCGGGACATGGTTCACTCCATCGCCAGGTCGGTATCGCCCAGCCACAGGTACAGATCGGGATTTTCGTCGTACAGCGCGTTGTTGTCTTCCACCGAGGCCAGCACCGGTGCCGGCACGGCGGGCGACAGGGGGCTGTGGCCGCTGAACTGCAGGCCGATCCCCAGCGCCACCACCAGAGAACAGGCGCTGGCCAGCCACCAGCGCCAGCGCCCGTGACGAGCCGCGCTGGCGCCGTGGCGGGCCTGGCGCAATCGTGCCAGCGTGGCCGGCGACAGCGCCTGCAGCGACTGCGCGTGCAGGTTGCGCAGCATGTCATCGGAGGGCAGGGAGCGGTTCACGGGTGGGTCTCCAGGTAGTCCTGCAGCGCCTGGCGGGCGCGTGCGAGATGGGTTTTTACCGCGCCTTCGCTGCAGCCCATGGCGCGGGCAGTGGTGGCTCCGTCCAGGTCCTGCAGCACCCGCAGGGTGAAGGCCTCGCGCTGGCGTGCGGGCAGGGTACGCAGGGCCTGCACCAGTTGCTGGTACTGCTGGCGCTGTTCGTGCGCCTGCGCCGGGTCCGGGCCGGTGTCGGCCCAGTCGATCCCGCCTCCGTCGGCGTCCTGGTTGTCGCGCCAGAACGGCAGGCGGAAACGGCGCCGGCGCTGCAGGTCGATCACGCGGCGGCGCAGGATGCTCCAGAACAGGGGCGCCCATTCGGCCGCCGGCTTGTCGGCGTAGTCCAGCATGCGCATCAGCGCGTCCTGAACCGCGTCCATGGCGTCTTCGCGCTGGCGCAGGCCGGCCTCGGCGAAACGGAACGCGCGCGGGCCGACGCTGGCCAGGAACGCCTCCAGCGATGCTGGCAGGGCATCGGTGTCGGCGCTCGGGGGGACGGGGCTGCTCACCAGCACAGGGTACGGTTCCTCGCTCGGGGTCACCATCGACAACGCGTGAGCGTCACCGCGGTTGACGCCGGGTGCGCGCCGGGTTCAGCCCGTGGTTATGATGGGCCGACGAAGACAGAGCGGGAGCGTTGCCAGTGAGTGACGGGTTCGTAGCGCTGTACATCTTCATGCTGGCGGCCATCGCCGGCCACGTGATCATTTCGCGGGTGCCGGTGATCCTGCATACCCCGCTGATGTCGGGTTCCAACTTCATCCACGGCATCGTGCTGATCGGCGCGATGGTGGTGCTGGGGCACGCGCAGACGCCGCTGGAGAAGGCGCTGGGCTTCCTTGCCGTGGTGCTCGGCGCCGGCAACGCCGCCGGTGGCTACGTGGTCACCGCGCGCATGCTGGAGATGTTCAAGCCGAGCGCGCCCAAGGGCGGCAGGGACGAACCGAAGGAGCCACAGGCTTGAACATCAGCACCGTCGAACTGCTCGACTGGCTGGTCAAGGCCAGCTACCTCGTCGCCGCCACGCTGTTCCTGCTGGGCCTGCAGCGCATGGCTTCGCCGCTGACCGCGCGCAGCGGCATCCGCTGGGCCGGGCTGGGCATGCTGCTGGCCACGGTGGCGACCTTCTTCCTGCCTGAACTGCACAACGTACCGCTGATCCTGGTGGCACTGCTGCTGGGCGCGGGCCTGGCCTGGTGGTCGGCCGGCAAGGTGGCCATCACCGACATGCCGCAGATGGTGGCGCTGTACAACGGCATGGGCGGTGGCTCGGCGGCGGCGATCGGTGCGGTGGAACTGCTGCGCTATGCCTTCCTGGCCCACCGCGATACCAGCCATTGGAGCGAGCAGGCGCTGGCCGACCTGGCCGCGCGCCAGCCGTCGGGCACGGTGCTGCTGCTGGCGGTGGTCGGCGCGGCGATCGGTGCGGTCTCGCTGTCCGGTTCGGTGATCGCCTGGGCCAAGCTGGATGGACGCCTGGACAAGCGGGTGACCTGGCCGGGCCAGCAGGTGATGAACCTGCTGGTGGCGCTGGCGGTGGTGGTACTGGCGATCATCGCGGCCAGCACGCTCAGCACCTCGGCAATCGTCGCCTTCTTCGTGCTGGCGCTGGCACTGGGCGTGCTGATGACGTTGCCGATCGGTGGCGCCGACATGCCGGTGGTGATCTCGCTGTACAACGCATTCACCGGCCTGGCGGTGTCCTTCGAAGGTTATGTGCTGGGCAATGAGGCGCTGATCATCGCCGGCATGATGGTCGGCGCGGCCGGCATCCTGCTGACCCGGTTGATGGCCAAGGCGATGAACCGGCCGATCCGTAACGTGCTGTTCTCCAACTTCGGCGGCGGTGCCGGAGGCGAGGCACAGGCGATCACCGGCGCGCAGAAGCCCATCGAAGCGTCGGACGTCGCGGCGATGATGGCCTTTGCCGAGCGCGTGGTGATCGTGCCCGGCTACGGCATGGCGGTGGCACAGGCCCAGCACAAGATCTGGGAACTGGCGCAGCGGCTGGGCCAGCGCGGCGTGAAAGTGAAGTTCGCGATCCACCCGGTGGCCGGGCGCATGCCCGGGCACATGAACGTGCTGCTGGCCGAGGCCGGCGTGCCCTACGACCTGATCGCCGACATGGACGACATCAACCCCGAATTCGCCAATACCGATGTGGTGCTGGTGATCGGTGCCAACGACGTGGTCAATCCGGTGGCGCGGACCGACCCAGCCAGCCCGATCTACGGCATGCCGGTGCTGGACGTGGTCAACGCGCGCAACGTGGTGGTGATCAAGCGTGGCAAGGGCACCGGTTTTGCCGGCATCGAGAATGCGCTGTTCTACGCCGACAACACCCGCATGCTCTATGGCGACGGCGCCGAAGCGGCGGCCTCGCTGGTGAGCGAACTGAAGGCGCTCGACGGCGGGCATTGAGGACGGGGGTCGGATCCCTTTCCGCAGGAAAGGGCTCTGACCCCTTTGCCGGCCAGCGGCCGGCACTACCGAATCCACGGATCTCTACGCGCTCAGCGCGCCAGCCAGGCACCTACGGCCACGGCCACGGCCAGCCACAGCCATTCCACCGCGCCATTGGCCAGGCTGATCAGGGTCCAGGCCAGGTGCGGGCCCATCCGCGTGGTGGCATCCCACAGGTCCAGGCCGATCGAGCCGCCCATCCAGGCGCTGGCGATGGCCCAGTTGGCCACGGCGGCCACCAGCAGGGTGCCGAGCACGACCAGGGCGACGCGCAGCCGGCCTGGGCCCAGCGTGCCCAGGCGCAGCATGAACACCAGTTCCAGGGCGGCCAGCACCGCCATCCAGCCGACCTGCCGGCCGGTCATCAGCGCCAGGACCATCCAGGCGAGGGGAGCGACAAACAGGCCCAGCAGCAGCATGAGGGGCCAGAGCCAGGTCACGGTCCTGGCACGCGCGGCATTGGAGGACATCGAAGCTCCCAGAAGATCACCCACAGGATACTGTGGTTTGCCGCAGTGCACCGGCGGTGCGGGGGCGGCTGGGCTAGAATGCCGTCTTGCGTGGCCTCAGCCACGGCCCCATATCGGTCCCCATGTATTCCCGTAGCAGCGAACCTGTCCACTTCGAACGCGATTGCGAGGCCGTGATGGTCCCGCAGGGCGATACCGTGACCCTGCCTGCCGGCAGCTATGGGTACATCACCCAGGCGCTGGGCGGCAGTTATTCGGTGTTCGTCGAGGGCAACCTGTTCCGCATCGCCGGCAAGGACGGCGATGCCATCGGCAAGGAGGCACCGGCGCCGCTCGAGCTGCCGGCCGACGCCACCGATGAACAGGTGGAGCAGCTGGTGTGGCAGCAGCTGCGCACCTGCTTCGATCCGGAAATTCCGGTCAACATCGTGGAACTGGGCCTGGTCTATGAAGTCGAGATCAAGCACCTGGATGAGGGCAAGCGCGAGATCGACGTGAAGATGACCCTGACCGCCCCGGGCTGCGGCATGGGCGAGATCCTGGTCGACGACGTGCGCAGCAAGCTTGAAATGATCCCGACGGTGGCCGAGGCCGACGTCGACCTGGTGTTCGACCCGCCGTGGAACCAGCACATGATGTCCGAGGCGGCCCGGCTAGAGACCGGCATGCTTTGACCCAAGGCCCGCAGTGACGCGGGCCCGGCACTACCCGCAACCAGAACAGGAATCCTCCGGTGTCCCAGTCCATCCCCAGCTTCGCCGTCACCCGTTCGGACCACCCGCGCAGCGCTGAAGAGCGCGCCAAGATCCTGGAGAAGCCGGGCTTCGGCCTGCACTTCACCGATCACATGGTGGAAGTGCGCTGGGACAAGGATGCCGGCTGGCACAATGCCAATGTGCGCGCCTACGGCCCGCTGCAGCTGGACCCGGCCGCCGCAGTGCTGCATTACGGCCAGGAAATCTTCGAAGGCATCAAGGCCTACCGCCACGCCGACGGTTCGATCTGGACCTTCCGCCCGGATGCCAACGGCCGTCGCCTGCAGCGTTCGGCGCAGCGCCTGGCGTTGCCGGAACTGCCGGTGGAGATCTTCGTCGAATCGCTGAAGCAGCTGATCGCCGTCGACAGTGACTGGGTGCCTTCGGCCGATGAGTCGAGCCTGTATTTCCGTCCGTTCATGATCGGCGACGAGGCCTTCCTCGGCGTGCGCGGCGCGCACAAGGCCGGCTACTACGTCATCGCCAGCCCGGCCGGCCCGTACTTCGCCAAGGGCGTTGCCCCGGTGTCGATCTGGCTGTCCACCGAGTACGCGCGTGCGGCCAAGGGCGGCACCGGTGCTGCCAAGTGCGGTGGCAACTACGCCGCCTCGCTGCTCCCGCAGCAGAAGGCGCAGGCACAGGGCTGCTCGCAGGTGCTGTTCCTCGACCCGGTCGAAGGCAAGTACCTGGAAGAACTGGGCGGCATGAACGTGTTCCTGGTCTACAAGGACGGCACGCTGGTCACCCCGGAACTGTCGGGCAGCATCCTCGAGGGCATCACCCGCGAGAGCATCCTGCAGCTGGCCCGCGACCGTGGCATGAAGGTCGAAGAGCGCAAGGTCAGCATCGACGAGTGGAAGGACGGCGTCACCTCCGGTGCGATCAGCGAAGTGTTTGCCTGTGGCACCGCCGCGGTGGTCACCCCGATCGGCCAGCTGAAGGGCGAGGGCTTCTCGGTGGGCGACATCAACGCGCCGGCCGGCGAAGTCACCATGTCGCTGCGCAAGGAACTGACCGATATCCAGTATGGCCGCCTGCCGGACCGCCACAACTGGCTGGTCAAGCTGGGCTGATCGCCCACATCGAATCGTAGAGCCGAGCCCGCGCCCGGCTGCGCTTCTGGAAAGCCCGTCCCCGCGACGGGCTTTCTGCGTTTCAGGCCAAGGGTCAGATCCCTTTCCGCGTGAAATGGGATCTGACCCCGGATCGGTGGACGCCGATGTCGGCAAAGTCATTCCAGGACACGTGACGACCCAGTCAGGTCTGTGCAGGGCACGAGAAAGTTCCTTCACCTTCACAAACCTTCGACCCGAAAAGTCTCAGAACGAACATTTCATCTTGCTGAAAAGACGCTGAAAATCTTGTGGTGTCCGGTTTCGGCCATTAGCGTCATCTGCACGGCGGATCGTTAGGGGGATCCGCTGACTCGCCGGACTTCGAACCTCGCCAACGCAAGCCAGCCCAGGGTTCGGGCCGGTGCTTCTGCCGATTCCGGCATTCACACCACAAGAAAGGGAAATACGATGTCCCAGGTAACGCAACCGCGTGTGCGTCGAGTGTGGGTGGTCCTTGGTGCGTCCGTTCTGTCATCGCTGCTGCTGGCCACGCCTGCGCTGGCCGGTGACGTCCAGCTCAGCGGCCTGCAGTCCGCGCCGACGCACCAGCGCTTCATCGTGAAGTACCGCGACGGCAGTGCGCCGGTGGCCAACACCACCGCACTGGCCTCTTCGCTGAAGAGTGCCGCCGCCGGCCTGGCCAGCAGCCAGGGCCGCGCGCTGGGCCTGCAGGAGGTCCGCAAGCTGGCCGTTGGCCCGACCCTGGTCAGGACCGATCGGCCGCTTGATCAGGCCGAATCCGAGCTGCTGATGCGCAAGCTCGCCGCCGACCCGAACGTGGAATACGTCGAAGTCGACCAGATCATGCGTGCGACGCTGACCCCGAATGACACCCGCTTCAGCGAGCAGTGGGGCTTCGGTACCTCCAACGCGTCGATCAACGTGCAGCCGGCCTGGGACAAGGCTACCGGCACCGGCGTGGTGGTGGCCGTGATCGATACCGGCATCACCAACCATCCCGATCTCAACGCCAACATCCTGCCTGGCTATGACTTCATCAGCGATGCCGCGATGGCGCGCGATGGCGGTGGCCGCGACAACAACCCGAATGACGAGGGCGACTGGTACGGCGCCAACGAGTGCGGCTCGGGCATCCCGGCCTCCAACTCCAGCTGGCACGGTACCCACGTCGCCGGCACTGTGGCGGCGGTGACCAACAACAGCACCGGCGTGGCCGGTACTGCGTTCAATGCCAAGGTCGTCCCGGTGCGCGTGCTGGGCAAGTGCGGCGGTTACACCTCCGACATCGCCGACGCGATCGTGTGGGCCTCTGGCGGCACCGTCAGCGGTGTGCCGGCCAACGCCAATCCGGCCGAAGTCATCAACATGTCGCTGGGTGGTGGCGGCAGCTGCTCCACCACCTACCAGAACGCCATCAACGGCGCGGTCAGCCGTGGCACCACCGTGGTGGTCGCCGCCGGCAACAGCAACACCAACGTGTCCTCGTCGGTGCCGGCCAACTGCCCGAACGTGATTGCCGTGGCGGCCACAACCTCGGCCGGTGCGCGTGCCAGCTTCTCCAACTACGGCACCGGCATCGACATCTCAGCACCGGGCCAGAGCATCCTGTCCACCCTCAACACCGGCACCACCACGCCTGGCAGCGCCAGCTACGCGTCGTACAACGGCACCTCGATGGCGGCGCCGCACGTGGCCGGCGTGGTTGCGCTGATGCAGTCGGTCGCGCCAAGCCCGCTGAGCCCGGCGCAGGTCGAAAGCATCATCAAGAGCACTGCACGCCCGCTGCCGGGCGCCTGCTCGGGTGGCTGCGGCGCCGGCATCGTCGACGCCAACGCGGCCGTGGCTGCGGCGATCAACGGCGGTGGCAACCCGAACCCGGGTGGCAACGTGCTGCAGAACAACGTGCCGGTGACCGGCCTGGGCGCCGCAACCGGTGCCGAGCTGAACTACACCGTCGCCGTTCCGGCCGGTAGCAGCCAGCTGCGCGTGACGATCAGTGGCGGCAGCGGCGATGCCGACCTGTACGTGCGCCAGGGCAGTGCCCCGACCGATACCAGCTACACCTGCCGTCCGTACCTGAGTGGCAACAGCGAGACCTGCACCATCAACAGCCCTGCCGCCGGCACATGGTATGTGCGGGTGAAGGCCTACAGCACCTTCTCGGGCGTGACCCTCAACGCCCAGTACTGAGCCCAAGTCCCTCTCCAAGGGCACGCCCTGGCTTCGGCCGGGGCGTTTTCGCTTCTGCAGAGCCGAGTCCATGCTCGGCTGCTCCGGCTGCCGACCGTTGTGCCACGCTGGCACGCGGTTGCCGAGCATGGCCCGGCACTACAAGGACAGTGCTCTGGCAGGTGCCGACCTTGGTCGGCACGCGGTTCCTCAGACCGACTCGAAGCGGTTCGCAGCCACGTTCTTGCGCACGTGCTGCGGGTCGAAGATCCGCCCGTTCATCGCGATGTACACGCCGCTCGGCAGCGACTGTACCGCACCGATCGCGCAGCCGATGTTGAACTCGGCATCCGAGCCGCGGAAGCGTGCCGGGCTCAGTGCGCCGGTCATCACGATGGTCTTGTCGGGGATCGTCGCCAGCACCTTGCCGGTGTGCACCATCGAGTCGGTGCCGTGGGTCACCAGGACGTGCCGGGTCGGCTGCGCGGCGATGGTGGCGCGGATCAGTTCGCGGTCCTCATCGTTGATGTGCAGCGAATCCTTGCGCAGGATCGGAATCACGTTGAAGCGGAACGTCACGCCCAGCTCGCGCAGGATCATGCCGATCTGCGGATCGCCGATCTGGTAGTCCGACTTGTCGTCGAAGTAGATCTTGTCGATCGTGCCACCGGTGGTGACGACCAGGAGCTCTTCCATCATGTGCATGCGCGAAACCAGGACAGGTACTGCGGCGCGGGGCCAGGAATGCAGATGATACGACCCAGCGGGCGCAGCGTCAGCGTTGCTTGCCGAAGCGGGCGCGCAGGCCGGGCAGGCTGGCGCTGAAGATCACCAGGAGGGCCAGCGCGATCTCGATCAGCGCCAGCCAGCGCGTTTCCGGGTGGCTCCAGGCGCTCATCACGCCGTGGCTGAACCAGCCCAGCGCCAGTACCGAGGCCCAGAATCCGGCCTTGCGCCAGCCCAGGCGCACGGCGATGGCCAGCGCCAGCGGCGGCGCGGTGAACACCAGCTGGGTCGCCAGCCAGTGCTTGTCATTGATGAACCAGCCCGCGAACAGCGCGGCCAGCCCCATCAG
>NZ_JAOCGL010000057.1:0-25350 GCF_029842485.1 Stenotrophomonas sp. GD03777 | reverse complement strand
CAGCGGTTGACTTGCGCGTAAAGCGTCGAACTCATGCCGAACAGCTTGATGAAGCCCTCAGCCTCCTCCACGCCCCAGTCGGCCGATTGCGCGTAGGTGGCGCCCTTGGCGTTGAGCAGGTGCGGCGACTTCACCGCCACTGCATCGACGCGGCCGCCGCGGGTTTCCAGCACCACTTCGCCGTTGACCTTGGCCTGCGAGGACTTAAGGAAGGCCTCGATGTCGGTCTTCAGCGGGTCGTGGTAGAAGCCTTCGTACACCAACTCCACCCACTTGCGTGCGACGTCCGGCTTGAAGCGGTTCTGCTGCTTGGTCAGCACGGCATCTTCCAGCGCGCGGTGCGCGGCCAGCAGCGAAACCAGGCCCGGGGCCTCGAACACGATGCGACCCTTCAGGCCGATCACGGTGTCGCCGGTGTAGACGCCGCGGCCAACGCCGTACGGGGCGAACAGCTTGTTGAGCTGGGCCAGGATCTGGTCGCCCGGCAGCGCCTTGCCGTCCAGTTCCACGGCTTCGCCTTCAACGAACTTCAGGGTCACGGTCAGCGCCTGTTCCGGCCATTCGCTGCGCGGCGAGCACCAGCCACGCGCGCCTTCACCCGGGGCTTCCCAACGGTCGATCTCACCGCCGGACATGGTCACGCCCAGCAGGTTCTCGTTGATGGTGTAGGCCTGCTGCTTGGCGCGCACGCCGAAGCCGCGCTCTTCCAGGTACTTCTGCTCGTAGGCGCGGGTCTGGGTGTGTTCCTTCTGGATCTCGCGGATCGGCGCGATGATCTGGTAGTCGCCCAGTGCCTTCACAGCCAGGTCGAAGCGGACCTGGTCGTTGCCCATGCCGGTGCAGCCGTGGGCGATGATGTGGGTACCCAGCTCGGCAGCACGCTTCAGCGCGGCATCGACGATCAGGTAGCGGTCCGAAACCAGCAGCGGGTACTGGCCCTGGTAGCCTTCGCCGGCCCACACGAACGGCTTGACGAAGCCTTCCCAGATGGCCGGGCCACCATTGACGGTGACGTGGCTGGTCACGCCCAGTTCGGCGGCGCGCTTCTCGATGAAATCGCGCTCTTCATCATCCACGCCACCGGTGTCGGCGAACACGGTGTGCACGTTGTAGCCACGCTCCTGCAGGTACGGCACGCAGAAGCTGGTATCCAGGCCGCCGGAGAAGGCGAGAACGACGTCTTTGTTGCTCATGGGGGTCAGGTCCACTTGGGGGATGGGAATTCGGTAGAGCCGACCGCTGGTCGGCTGAAGTGTTGGATCAGCGCCCGGCAACCGCGGCCATGATCGCCTTCTGCACGTGCAGGCGGTTCTCGGCTTCGTTGATGGCGATGCACTGCGGCGAATCCATCACCGCATCGGTGGCCTTCACGTTGCGGCGCAACGGCAGGCAGTGGCTGAACACCCCGTTGTTGGTCAGCGCCATCTTCCGTTCGTCCACGATGAAGTGCTTGAACTGGTCACGGATCGGCTTTTCCGGTTCCCAGTTGCCGAAGAACGGCAGCGCGCCCCAGCTCTTGGCGTAGACCACGTCGGCGCCTGCGTAGGCGCTGTCGATGTCATGGCTGATCTTCAGCGAACCGCCGCTCTCGGCCACGTTCTGCTCGGCCCAGCCCATGTAGCGGTCGTCGAGGATGTAGTCGGCGGTCGGGCACAGCAGGGTCACGTCCATGCCCATGCGGGTGGCGATGGTCAGCGCCGAATTGGCAACGGCAGTGTTCAGCGGCTTGGGGTGGTAGGTCCAGGTCAGCACGTACTTCTTGCCGCGCAGGTCCTGGGTGCCGAAGTGCTCCTGCAGCGCCATGATGTGGGCCAGCTCCTGGCACGGATGGGTGATGGTCTCCATGTTGATGACCGGCACCGGCGAGTACTTGGCGAAGCTGTTGAGGACGATGTCCTGGCGGTCGTAGGCCCAGTCGACGAACTTGGGGAACGCGCGCACGGCGATGATGTCGCAGTAACGGCCCAGCACCTTGGCCACTTCAGCGATGTGCTCTTCGGTATCGCCGTCCATCACCGTGCCGAGGTTGAACTCGATCGGCCACGCATCCTTGCCCGGCTGCAGCACCACCGCGTGGGCGCCGAGCTGGAACGCGCCCAGTTCGAAGCTGGTGCGGGTGCGCATGGACGGGTTGAAGAACACCAGCGCGATCGACTTGCCCTTGAGCTGGTCGCCGAGCTTGTTGCGCTTGAACAGCGCGGCCTGGGTCAGCAGCGCGTCGAGATCGCTGCGGCTCCAGTCCTGGGTGTTCAGGAAGTGCTTGGGGGACATCATCTTTCCTTGCGTGGCGGCGCCGGGTTCGACGCAGTGGAAGGGAAAAGCAGGAACCAAAGGTGGAGCGAAAAGGTTGCAGTTGCAGCTATCAGAACGCAGAAACGAAAAAACCCAGCCGGCGGGCTGGGTTTTTTTCGGACGAACAGCAAAAAGCTCCGGTTACCCAGCGAGAATGTGGGGTTCCGGTCGACGCGCACGCGAGGTCATGCCAGACGCCTGTCGGGCTGCGCTGCTGTCGTGCTGGAAGTCGGTGAGCTTCATGGCCGAATATCTTTGCATGCGGCCGTGACCGGCGCAAGGGGCCGGGGTCGCAGAATCAGGGATTGCCGGCGGCGCCCTGCTCCGGACCGACCCAGGGGGTGATCGACACCCGGATCTTGAGCCGGTTGCCGGGGTCTTCCGGCAGCCGCGAGCGGTACTTGGTGCCCTTGTAGACGTAATCCACGTCGTAGGCGATGGGCCGGCGGAATTCACGCCCCACCGGCACGATGCGGCAGTCGCGGGTCAGCATGGGGCCGTTGTTGGCCGGCGCCGGGGCCGGCGACTCGGTTCCGACCTCCTCAACGGCCTCCTCGTCACTGCGCTTGAACATCGAGCGCACCGAGTCCCAGAAGCGGCTGATCCGGCCCTTGTCCTCGACCGGCTCCTCGCCGGTCACGTTCACCGGGGCCAGGGTCCGGGTCGACACCGGCTCGCAGTGCTCCTCGGTGCGGGTCGCGCGCAGGGTCTGGAACACGGGTTCGACGTTCAGCACCTGCGCGTAGTCGAACTTCACGTTCTCCACGATCACCACCCGGTTGCGGGGCTCGGCCTCCTGGGCCAGCACCACGGCGGGCAGCGCCGACAGGTAGGCCAGGGTCAGCAACGCGGTGGATTTCATTGGCGACGGGAGCAAGGACACGGCAATAGTGTAGGCAGTGGCGAGCGCAAGGGGCTGAACATTACCCGTCCACGCTGCTCCTGCCCACCCCACCCGGAGGAACCGGCGTCCACCGGTGGCAGCCAGTGCCCCCAAAGGGGGCCGACACGTTCTAAAATCACAGGCTTGTCCCCCAGCCACAGCCCCATGACCCTGCGCCTGCACAACAACCTGACTCGCCAGCTCGAACCGTTCACCCCGCTCGACCCGGCCTGTCCGACCCTGTATGTGTGCGGCCCCACGGTCTACAACTACGTGCACATCGGCAACGCCCGTGGCCCGGTGGTGTTCGGGGTGCTGGCCGACCTGCTGCGGCGGCGTTTCGGCGCACTGCGCTACGCCCGCAACATCACCGACGTGGACGACAAGATCAACACCGCCGCGCGCGAGCAGGGGGTGCCGATCAGCACCATCACCGACAGGTTCGCCGCCGCCTACCGTGAAGACATGGCCGCGCTGGGCGTGGTGCCGCCTGACATCGAACCGGAAGTGACCGCGCACATGCCGCAGATCATCACCATGATCGAGCAGTTGATCGCCAGTGGTCATGCCTATGCCGCCGAAGGCCACGTGCTGTTTGCGGTGGCCAGCTTCGATGGCTACGGCAAGCTCTCCCGCCGCGACCCGGAAGAAATGCTGGCTGGCGCCCGCGTCGATGTCGCCCCCTACAAGCGTGATCCGGGCGATTTCGTGCTGTGGAAGCCATCCAGCGACGACCTGCCCGGCTGGGAATCGCCCTGGGGCCGTGGCCGCCCGGGCTGGCACATCGAATGCTCGGCGATGGCCGCCGCCCACCTGGGCGAGACCATCGACATCCATGCCGGCGGCGTCGACCTGCAGTTCCCGCACCACGAGAACGAGCTTGCGCAGAGCGAATGCGCCCACGGCGGCAAGATCTTCGCCCGCTTCTGGCTGCACAACGGCATGCTCAACTTCGGCGGCGCCAAGATGAGCAAGTCGCTGGGCAACATCGAGCGCGTGCATGATCTGGTGCGCCAGCATCCGCCAGAAGCGCTGCGCCTGGCCCTGCTGTCGGCCCACTACCGGCAGCCGCTGGACTGGTCCGATGCGCTGATCGAACAATCGGTGCGCACCCTGGACCGCCTGTACGGCACCCTGCGCGAACTGGCGTCGATCGAGGCCACGGCAGTGATTCCGGCCACGGTCGAGGCGACCCTGGACGACGATCTCAACACCCCACAGGCGCTGGCCGAAGTGGCCCGCATCGCCGCCGATGCGCGTCGTGCCACCGACCCGGCCGAGCAGGCGCGCCTGAAGGGTGAACTGCTCGGCGCCGGCCTGGCACTGGGCCTGCTGCAGGCCGATCCGGCGCAGTGGTTCGGCACCGTGGCCAGCGATGACGGCGACGATGCCCGCATCCAGGGCCTGATCGACGAGCGCGCCGCGGCCAAGAAGGCACGCGACTTCGCCCGTGCCGACTCCATCCGCGACCAGCTGGCCGCCGAAGGCATCGTGCTGGATGACACCCCGCAGGGCGTTCGCTGGTCGCGCAAGCGCAGCTGACCTGCCCTGCCCCGTGGCCGGTCCGCCGGCCAGGCCCCCACCGTAGAGACTGTTGTGACCGACTCCCCGTTCCCGCTTGAATCCACCGCCGCCGAGGCCCAGACCGCCATCGCCGAGGAATTCGGCTTCTTCGGCGACTGGTCCGAGCGCTACCAGTACCTGATCGACCTCGGCCGCAAGCTGCCGGCCTTCCCGGAAGAATGGAAGACCGAAGAGCATCGCCTGCTCGGCTGCCAGTCGATGGTCTGGATCGTGCCGGAAGGCAACGCGCAGTCGCTGCGCTTCCATGCCATCAGCGATTCGGCGATTGTCTCCGGCCTGATCTTCCTGGCGCTGCGCGTGTACTCCGGGCGCTCGGCGCAGGAGATCCTGGCCACCGAACCGAGCTACATCCAGGACGTCGGCCTGGCCCGCCACCTCTCGCCCACCCGCAGCAACGGCGTGGCGGCGATGCTGGCGTTCATCCGTGAGACGGCGCAGGCGCAGCTGCAGCGCGACCCGTCGTGAGCGAGCCCGCCACGGCCGAAGACAGTGCACTGGGCCTGCTGTCCCGGCCCGGTTTCGCCAGGCTGCTGGCCTACCGCATCTTTGCGATGCTGTCCTACCAGGTGGTCGCGGTCACTGTCGGCTGGCACATCTACGAAGTCACCCGCAATCCGTTCTCGCTGGGCCTGATCGGCCTGGCCGAGGTCGTGCCGTTCTTCTGCGTGGCTCCGTTCGCCGGTTACCTGGTGGATCACCTGCCGCGCCGTCGGCTGGGCATGGTCGCCTGTTGCGGGCTGATCGCCACTGCACTGGTATTGACCAGCGTGGCCATGGGCTGGTTGCCGATTGACGGCGTGTGGCCGATCTACGCGGCCATCGCGCTGACCGGCATGGTCCGCGCCTTCCTGTCGCCGATCTACAACGCCTTGTTCGCCCGCGTGCTGGCCCGTGACCAGTTTGCCCGTGGCGCCGGCCTGGGCGCGGTGGTGTTCCAGGCCGGCATGATCGCCGGCCCGGCATTGGGCGGCGTGCTGGTCGGCTTCGGTGGCAAGGGCCTGTCCTACGCGGTGGCTACGGCCTTTGCGCTGGTGGCGATGGCCTGCCTGGCCACGCTGAAGGTGGAAGAACCGGTGCATACCGGTCCGGCCGCACCGATCTTCAAGAGCATCGCCGAAGGCGCGCGCTTCGTGGTCGGCAACCGGATCATGGTCGGCGCGATGGCGCTGGACATGTTCTCGGTGCTGCTGGGCGGCGTGGTAGCGATGCTGCCGGCGTTCCTGCACGAGATCCTGCACCACGGCCCGGAAGGCCTGGGCATCCTGCGCGCGATGCCGGCGCTGGGCTCGGTGTGCGTAGGCCTGTGGCTGGCGCGCCACCCGCTGCACCGCAATGCCGGCCGCGTCCTGCTGTTCGCGGTGGCCGGCTTCGGCCTGTGCGTGATCAGCTTCGGGTTGTCGCAGCACTTCTGGCTGTCGGCGCTGATCCTGCTGTTCTACGGCGCGTTCGATGGTGTCTCGGTGGTGATCCGCTCGACCATCCTGCAGTTGGCTACGCCGGAAGAGATGCGCGGTCGCGTATCGTCGATCAACGGCATCTTCATCAGTTCGTCCAACGAGCTGGGCGCGTTCTATGCCGGCACGATGGCGAAGCTGCTCGGCCTGGTGCCGGCGGTGGTGCTGGGCGGATTCGCGGTGCTGAGCGTGGCCGGGATCACCGCGTGGAAGAACCCAACGCTGCGGAAACTGAATCTTCGCGACCTGCAGTGACGCTGCTAACAGCGGATTCGGCGGCGCCGGGTGTTTGGCTGGGGCCGTTGCTCTCCCTCGATGATTGGGCTTGTCACTTTCTTTTCGCGAAAAGAAAGTAACCAAAGAAACGCTCCGCCATCCGCGAGCCGGCGCTGCGCGCCGGTGCCCTGTGCTCCTCGGTGAATCAGGGGACGGCGCCGAACTCGCTGCGCTCAAACAGCGGCGCCTCTTCGCCCCTGATTCCCCTGCGGTGCTCGGCTCGCTACAAGGCGGACTCAACAGCCGCAAGCACGCATGACCGCTCCTGTCGGCCTGAGCAGAGCGTGGACTCGGCTCTACATCGGCCGCGCACGCAGGAAACCGTCGAGAGCCTGCGGGTGGGTACGGGCGGGACCGTCCGCGGCATGGATGCCGCGGCCGAGCTTACAGGGATGTACTTGCAGCGTGTCCTGCCCGGACCCACCCGCAGGCTCCACCCGATACCCGCAAGGCGCTGCTCTACACAGCCAACACGAACCCAACAAAAAACCCGGCCGAAGCCGGGTTTTTCGCATGACCAGACAACGAACTGGAATCAGTCGCCCTGCTGCTTCTGCAGGTGCTCCCAACGCTCCTGGGCGTCGATGGTGCGCTCGGCGGTCAGGCGCGCTTCCAGGCGCTCCAGGCCGATTTCTTCGCCGGTGTCGACGCAGTACCCGTAGTCGCCGGCTTCCAGGCGCTTCAGGGTGCTGTCGATCTTGCCGATCAGCTTGCGGTAGCGGTCGCGGGTACGCAGTTCCAGCGAGTTCTCGGTCTCGCGGGTCGCACGCTCGGCTTCGTCGCCGATGTCACGCACTTCCTCGCGCAGGTTCTCGATGGTCTGCTTGGACTCTTCCACCAGGTCCGCGCGCCAGTTCTGCAGGCGCTGGCGGAAATACTCCTGCTGCAGCGAGCTCATGTATTCCTCTTCCGAGGACGGCTTGTAGCCAGCCGGCAGGATCGGGCGGCCAGTGGCCTCGTCGGTCTTGTACTCGACCACCTTGTACTTGCTGCGCGGGGCCGGTGCTGCCGAGCGGGCGGCGACGGCCACGGCAACCTTGCCGACAGGGCGCGACACGGTCTTCGGGGCGGAATCGGATTTCACGGCGGTTTTGGCAGGCGATTTCGAAACGGGCACGGGATTCTTGGATTGCGGGGCCTTCGAAGCGACAGGAGCGGCGGCCGGGGCCGGCGTTGAGGCCGGCTGGGCTGCCGCCACTGCCACGGTCTTGGCCGGGACAGGCTTGGCCGGAGCCGGCTTGGCAGCAGGCTTCGGTGCGGACTTCACTACTGGGGCCGGGGTCGGCTTTGTGGCCGGCGCGGCAACGTTCTTGGCAACCTTCTTTACAGCGGCGGGCGTGGCGGCCGGTTTAGCCGCAGCGACCTTCTTTGCTACGGGCTTGGCGACCGGCTTGGCTGCAGCCTTCTTCACCACCGCCTTCGGCGCTGGCTTGGCGGCTGCCTTCCTGGCCACCGGCTTGGCGGCGGCCTTCTTCACCGGCGCAGCCTTGCTGACGGTCTTCTTCACCGGCGCCTTCTTGCTGGCAGCGGCTGGCTTGGCCTTGGCGGGCGCAGCGGCCTTCTTCGCCACCGGCTTGGTTGCCTTGACCGGCGTTTTCTTTGCGGTGGCCTTCCTGGCCGCCGGTTGCGAGGACGCTGCCTTGGTCGCCGGCTTGCTGGCCGGCTTCTTGGCAACGGGCTTTGCCGCCAACTTCTTCACAACAGGCTTGGCGGTTTTCTTGGCGGCCGTTGCGGCCTTCTTTGCAGTTTTTTTAGCAGCCACGAAACGCTCTTCCTTGGATTCCCCGGGGCCCGGGAAAGCGGGCCTTTATAGCCTACCCGACCCGCAGCAGCAACCTCGGCACCCTGCCCCATTCAGTCCTGGAGCCAAGGCGCCCAATGGGCAGTCCGACGAACACGGACCGCCTTGCGCGGTACGGAACCTGGCCAGCACCCGAAGGTGCTGGTACCGGTCGCAGGCCATCGGCGACATGCGACCAACGGCCCATCCTGCACAAATGCGGCCTTCATGCCAACTGGCATAAGATGACTGGGTGATCTCGCGCCTGCTCATTGCCCTGCTGCGCTTCTACAAGCGCTTCATCAGCCCCCTGCTGGGGCCACGCTGCCGTTTCGTGCCGAGCTGTTCTGAATACGCGATGGAAGCCATCTCGCGGCACGGCCCGCTGCGCGGCAGCTGGCTGGCTGCGCGCCGGCTGGGCCGCTGCCACCCGTTCCACCCCGGCGGCTTCGACCCGGTGCCCGAATCCAACCACGCCCCCTCTTGCCGTTGCACAGGAAAACACTGACATGTCCTCCACGCTCATCACCAACGCCCGGATGGTCAACGAAGGCCGCACCTTCGACGGCGACCTGCGCATCGAGAACGGCCGCATCGCGCAGATCGGCAATGGGCTGGCGCCGCGCGACGGCGAGCAGGTGGTGGACGCCGCCGGGCGCTGGCTGCTGCCCGGCATGATCGACGACCAGGTGCATTTCCGCGAACCGGGCCTGACCCACAAGGGCGACATCGCCAGCGAATCGGCCGCGGCCGTGGCCGGTGGCCTGACCAGCTTCATGGACATGCCCAACACCAACCCGCCGACGCTGGATTCGACCATCCTGGAAGCCAAGTACGAGCTCGCGCGCGGCCGCGCCTGGGCCAACTACGGCTTCTACCATGGCGCCAGCAATGACAACCTGGACGCGATCCGTGCGCTGGATCCGAAGAAGGCGCCCGGCGTGAAGGTGTTCATGGGTGCTTCGACCGGCAACATGCTGGTCGACAACCCGGAAACGCTGGACGCGATCTTCCGCGAATGCCCGACCCCGATCATCACGCACTGCGAAGACACGCCGATGATCGATGCCAACCTCAAGGCCTTCCAGGAAAAGTACGGCGATGCGCTGACCCCGGACATGCACCCGGACATCCGTTCGCGCGAAGCCTGCATCAAGTCGACGCGCCTGGCGATGTCGCTGGCACGCAAGCACGGCACCCGCCTGCATGTGCTGCACATCTCCACCGCCGATGAGCTGGCGCTGTTCGAGAAGGGCCCGCTGATCCGCGCCGATGGCAGCCGCAAGCAGATCACCGCCGAAACCTGCGTGCACTTCCTGCACTTCGCGCGTCCGGACTACGCGACCAAGGGCAACCTGATCAAGTGCAACCCGGCGATCAAGGAAGTGTCCGACCGCGAGGCAATCACCGCTGCCTTGGCCGATGACGTGCTGGACGTGCTGGCCACCGACCACGCGCCGCACACCTGGGAAGAGAAGCAGAAGCCCTACGCGCAGGCGCCGTCGGGCCTGCCGCTGGTGCAGTACGCGCTGGTGGCCGCGCTGGAGCGGGTGCACGAAGGCAAGCTGACCCGCGAGCAGGTGGTGCAGAAATTCGCACATGCGCCGGCGCAGCTGTTCGACGTGGAAGAACGCGGCTTCCTGCGCGAAGGCTACTTTGCCGACCTGGTGCTGGTGGAGGACGTGCCGTTCACCGTCAAGCGCGAGGACGTGCTGTCCAAGTGCGGCTGGTCGCCGTTTGAAGGCACCACCTTCCGTTCCCGCGTGGCCTCCACTTGGGTCAACGGCCAGCTGGTGTGGGACGGCAGCAAGCTGGTGGGTGAACCCGCCGGCCAGCGCATGACCTACGACCGCTGATGCGTTCGGCACTGATGATCGGGGCGCTGCTGCTGGCCGCGCCCCTGTTTTCCACTTCCCGGGCGCAGGCGCAGGATGGCATCGGCAGCCTGATCGACAGCCGCGTGGTGTTCCCGGCCAGTGCGTCGCAGGGCGCGCTGGTGATCGGCAAGGTACCCGCCGGCAGTCGCGTGCAGTATGCCGGCCGCCAGCTGCGGGTAAGCGGCTACGGCAGCGTGGTGTTCGGCATCGGCCGCGACGAGAAGGGTCCGCTGCGCGTACAGGTGCAACGCCCCGATGGTGGCAGCGAGACCGCGACCATTGCGGTGACGCCGCGCGACTGGCCCACCGAGCGGGTCAACGGGGTGCCACCGAAGACGGTCAATCCGCCGGCGGCGATCGCCGAGCGGATCAAGCGCGAACAGGCGCAGGTGACCGCCGCACGTGCCCGCGATGACGACCGCACCGACTTCACCCAGACCTTCATCTGGCCGGTACAGGGCCGCATCAGCGGCCGCTTCGGCAATGCACGCGTCTACAACGGGCAGCCGGGGGCCGGTCACTCCGGCATGGACATCGCGGTGCCGACCGGCACCCCGGTGAAGGCGCCGGCGGCCGGCATCGTGACCTTCGCCGGTCCGGACCTGTACCTGACCGGTGGCACGCTGCTGCTCGACCACGGCTTCGGGATCAGCTCCAACTTCCTGCACCTTTCGCGCATCGACGTAAAAGTTGGCGACCGTGTGGAGCAGGGCCAGGTGATCGCTGCCGTCGGCGCCACCGGCCGTGCCACCGGCCCGCACCTGCACTGGGGCATGAACTGGTTCGACACCCGCATCGACCCGTTGCTGGTGCTGGAACGCAAATAACGGTAGTGCCGGCCGCTGGCCGGCAACCGCATGAATTCTGCAGTGCCCGAGCTGCCGGCCAGCGGCCGGCACTACCAGACAGTTGGATCAACCGCGCGCGGCCCACCACACGCGCAGCAACGTGCGCACCGGGGTGGCTTCGATTGGCTTGCCTGCGGCCTGCGCGGCAACGCGGGCGCGCGCCAGGCTCGACCACACGCGCCGCGGGCGCGGACCCGGCACGCGGCTGCCCCATCCTTTCAACAGGTACTGGGCCCAGCGCTGCGCGGCCGTGCTGGAATCCTCATCCAACAGGCTGCGCGGCACACCGGCCACGCCGGCGTCCTGCAGGCGCTGGGCCAGGGTCTGCAGCTGCACCGCACGACCGGCGCCGGTGCGCGGCTTGTCGGCAAACAAGGCCGCTTCCACTGCGGCCACGGCGTCGGCGTAATTGGCCAGCGCACGCTCGGCACCGGCTGCATCCAGCGCAACGGTACGCGCTTCAACGAGGTCCGGCAGTGCTTCGGCCAGTTGCACCCACGGCGCACGCACCGGCTCCAGCAGACGGCCCAGCGGATGGCGCGAACGATGCCCTGCCCAGCTGCGCAGCTCCTCGCCCCACCACGCCAGCTTGGCATCGGCGGGCAGCGGATCGCCGCTGGTGTTGAGCATGTCGTCGAACTCCTGCAGCAGCGCAAACCACGCCACTGCGAGCTCGCGTTGCGGTTCGGCCACGAACGGGGCGGCCACCGACCATTCCGGCCAACGGCTGCGCCACTTGTCGAGGAAACTGTCCAGCGCGGTACTGCTCACTACGGGATTCCTTACGGCTGGGCCGGGGCTGCCGGCCGGGTCGGCCAGAGACTGGCCAGTTGCAGAAGTTCAGCGTTCTCGACCAGCACGTCGGCCTGCCAGGCCAGCGGATCGTCGCTGTGCAGGCGGTAGCCCCACAGCGCCGCCACCGACGGCATCGCGGCAGCACGTGCAGCGATGATGTCGCGCTCGTCATCACCCACGTACACGCAGTCTTCGGCGGCCATGCCGATGGCCTGCGCAGCGTGCAGCAGTGGAAGCGGGTGCGGCTTGCGCTCGGCCAGGCTGTCACCGCCGACCAGCACCGCGCAGCGCTGCTGCCAACCATGCTGCGGCAGGATCAGGCGCGCCAGGTACTCCGGCTTGTTGGTGACGATGCCCCATACCGTACCGGCCTCATCCAGCGCGGCGAGCATGCCGGCCACGCCGTCGAACAGCACCGCGTACTGGCCGATCAGCGCTTCGTAGCGCTGCAGGAATTCCGGGATCAATGCATCGCGCGCAGCGGCATCCAGGTCCGGGAAAGCGGCCCCGACCATCGCGCGCGAGCCCTTGGAGACCACCGGCCGCAGCTGCGCCGGATCGACCGCTGCCCGGCCCCGCTCGGCCAGCATCGCATTGCAGGTGGCGACGAAGTCCGGCGCGCTGTCCAGCAACGTGCCATCCAGGTCGAACAGCACCGCACGCGGGAAGCGGGCGGAGGTCATGCCGGCTTGACCGCGTAGGCCAGGTAGTTGATGTCGGTGCGGCTGCTCAGGCGGGCATGGTTGCGCCACGGCTCGTAGGCCATGCCGCTGACATCCACCAGCTGCAGGTCGGCCTCGCGCAGCCAGCGCGCCAGCTCGGCCGGCTTGATGAATTCCTGGTAGTGGTGGGTGCCCCTGGGCAGCAGCCGCGCCACGTACTCGGCGCCGACAATCGCCACCGCGAAGGCGGCCGCGGTGCGGTTGATGGTCGACAGGAACAGGTGGCCGCCCGGCTTCAGCAGGCGCTTGCAGGCGTCGATGATCGCGCCCGGGTCTGGCACGTGCTCGAGCATTTCCATGCAGGTGACCACATCGAAACTGCCCGGTTGCTCGGCGGCCAGATCCTCGGCGGCCTGCACGCGGTAGTCGACCTTGGCACCGCTTTCCAGCGCATGCAGGCGCGCGACCTTCACCAGTTCCGGGGCCAGGTCGATGGCGGTGACGTCGGCGCCGGCCTGCGCCAGTGCTTCGCTCAGCAGCCCGCCACCGCAGCCGATGTCGAGCACGCGCGCGCCACGCAACGGCACGCGGTCGGCGACGTACTTCAGGCGTACCGGGTTCAGCGCATGCAGCGGCTTCTGCGGGCCGTCAGCATCCCACCAGCGGTTGGCCAGCGCGGCGAACTTGTCCAGCTCGGCCTGATCGAAATTGGAAGAAGCGTGGGGGGCAGTCATGAGGGGTCCTTGCGGCGCCAGGGGTCAGGCGCGGATATGACGGATACGCTCGCGCCACTGGCGCGCGTTGGCGATGATGCCCGGCAGGTCCATGCCGACCAGCTCGCGCTGCAACAGCTTCGGCTTGCCGGCGATCCAGACGTCGCTGACCTGCTGGCGGCCGGTGGCATACACCAGCTGCGACAGCACGTTGTGCAGCGGCTGGGTTTCCAGCGCCGACAGGTCGACACAGACCAGGTCGGCCTGCTTGCCGACTTCGATCGAACCGATGCGGTCAGCAAAGCCCAGCGCACGGGCACCGCCCAGCGTCGCTGCGCGCAGCGTGGTGGCCGCGTCCAGCGCGGTGGCATCATCGGCCACGGCCTTGGCCAGGATCGCTGCGGTACGGTTCTCGCTGAACATGTCCAGATCGTTGTTGCTGGCGCAGCCATCGGTGCCGATCGCCAGGTTCACACCGGCGCGCTGCAGGGCGCAGGCCGGGCAGAAGCCGGAGGCCAGCTTCAGGTTCGATTCGGGGCAATGCACGACGCTGACGCCGCGTTCGGCGCACAGGTGGATTTCCGCATCGGTCAGCTGGGTCATGTGCACCGCGATCAGGCGGTCGTTGACCAGGCCAAGGCGATCCAGCCGCGCCAGCGGGCGCTGGCCGTGCAGCTTGATCGAATCGTTGATCTCCTGCGCGGTCTCGTGGGTGTGCAGGTGCACCTGCATGTCGAGCTGGTCGGACAGCATACGCACCCGCTCGAAGTTGGCATCGTTGACCGTGTACGGCGCATGCGGCGCGAACGCGGTCCCGATCAGCGGATCGGTGCGCCACTGGTCGTGCAGTTCACCAGCCTTGGCGAAGTATTCGTCATCGGTCCTGGCCCAGGCGGTGGGGAAATCGATGATGACCGCGCCGACCAGCGCGCGGAAACCGTGCTTCTTGTAGACCGCGGCCTGCACGTCGCCGAAGAAGTAGTTCTCGTTTGCGCAGGTGGTGCCGCCGCGCAGCATCTCGGCGATGGCCAGGGTGGTGCCGTCGGCCACGAATTCCGGCCCGATCACGGCCGCTTCCACCGGCCAGATGTGCTGCTGCAGCCAGGTCATCAGCGGCAGGTCGTCGGCGACGCCGCGCAGCAGTGTCATCGGGTTGTGCGTGTGCGCGTTGACCAGGCCCGGCATCAGCGCCGACTCGGGGCGGCTGACCACCTGCGCGGCACGGAAGCGTGCGCGCGCCTCGGCACGCGGCAGGATGGCCACGATCTCGCTGCCACGCACGGCAACGGCATGGTCTTCCAGCACCACCGCATGCGGCTCGATCGGAACGACATGACCAGCTTCGATGAGCAGGTCGCAGGCTTCGGGGAGGTGCGGGCTATCGCTCATGCGGGCTCACTGGCTGGGGGGCGGCGAGATACTTCTGGGGACACGCCCCTGGGTCAGGGGCTGCCGCGAAGCGGCGGGGTCTGGAGACCCGTGAAGCGGGGCCCATGATCTGCCGAAGCAGATCATGGGAGCACCAGCGCGAATGCGCTGGCGCGTGTCCGAGCACGGCTCGGCTCTACAGCAAGGTCGGCCTGCGGCCGGAACCTTATTTGACGCGTGCGGAGTATTCGCCCGAACGGGTGTCGACACGGATCACTTCGTCCTGGTTGACGAACAGCGGCACGCGGACCACGGCACCGGTTTCCAGGGTGGCCGGCTTGCCGCCGCCGCCCGAGGTGTCGCCACGGACGCCCGGATCGGTTTCGGTGATCTTCAGTTCGACGAAGTTCGGCGGCTGAACGAAGATCGGCTCGCCGTTCCACAGGGTGACCACGCAGGACTCTTCGCCCTTCAGCCACTTCTCGGCGCCGCCCATGCCGGCCTTGGTGGCCTGGACCTGTTCGAAGGACTCCGGGTCCATGAAGTGCCAGTACTCGCCGTCGCTGTACATGAAGTTCATGTCGGTATCGACGACGTCGGCTGCATCCAGCGAGTCGGTCGACTTCATGGTCACTTCCTGGGTACGGCCGTCCTTGATCAGGCGGTACTTCACGCGGGTGAAGGCCTGGCCCTTGCCCGGCTTGACGTATTCGGTGTCGATGATGACGGCCGGTTGGTTGTTGACCAGGATCTTCATCCCGTTCTTGACGTCGTTCATGCCGTAGCTGGCCATGCGTAAACTCCTGAGTGGCAGAAACGCCGCGGGTGCGGCGAGCCGTTAGAATGGAAAGCCCACCGGATGCCGGTGGGCGACTGTTTTTCTGCCCCCATGATAACCGCAGGCCCCCTCTCCATGCAGCTTTCCGCCTTCCCCCGGCCCCAGTCGCCAGGCGCGCCCGCGCGCTGGCAGCAGCTCTGGCGCCAGGCGCTGCGCGACCCGCACGCCCTGCTGGCCCGGCTGCAGCTGGACCCGGCGGCGCTGGGTGTCTCGGAGGCGGCCATGGACCAGTTCGCATTGCGCGTGCCCGAGGGCTTCGTGGCCCGCATGCGCGTGGGCGATGCGGCCGACCCGCTGCTGCGCCAGGTGCTGCCGATCGACGAGGAAATGCGCCCGGCGCCCGGGTTCAGCTTCGACGCGGTGGGTGATGGTGCCGCCAGGAAGGCTACCGGGGTGATCCAGAAGTACCGTGGCCGTGCCCTGCTGGTCGCCACCGGCAGCTGCGCGATCAACTGCCGCTACTGCTTCCGCCGCCACTTCGACTATGCCGCGGAAAACGCTGCCAAGGGCGGCTGGCAGGAGGCCGTAGCCGCCATCGCGGCCGACCCGGACATCGATGAGGTGATCCTGTCCGGCGGTGACCCGTTGTCACTGGCCACGCACAAGCTGGTCGAACTGACCGACGCCCTGCGCGCGATTCCGCATATCCGCCGCCTGCGCATCCATACCCGGCTGCCGATCGTGCTACCGGAACGCGTGGACGATGAACTGGTGTGCTGGCTGGGCAGCCTGCCATGGCCGCTGGCGATCGTGGTCCACGCCAATCACGCCAATGAATTCGACGCCAGCGTGGACGCGGCGATGGCCCGCCTGCGCGGCGTCGGCGCCCAGCTGCTGAACCAGGCGGTACTGCTGCGCGGGGTCAACGACAGCGTGCAGGCCCTGCAGGACCTGAGCGAGCGCAGCTTCGCCGCTGGCGTGCTGCCCTACTACCTGCACCAGCTGGACCGGGTCGAAGGCGTGGCCCACTTCGAAGTGGATGATGCCCAGGCCAAGGCGCTGATTGCCGGCCTGACCGCACGCCTGTCCGGCTATCTGATTCCGAAACTGGTGCGCGAACTGCCCGGCGACCCGAGCAAGCGCCCGGTGTAGGAGCACTGCCGGGGTCAGATCCCTTTTCCGACGGAAAAGGGATCTGACCCCAGCACAACGTCAGTCGGTCAGAGGCCCGATTCGATCATCCGCACCACTTCGGTGGCGGTCACCGGGTGGCTCAGCCAGTAGCCCTGGCCAAGATCGCAGCCGCGCTGCACCAGCAGTTCGAACTGCGCCTGCTGCTCGATGCCCTCGGCCACCACGGTGATGCCCAGTGCGTGGGCCATGGCGATGATCGCCGTGGTCAGCGCCAGATCGTCGGGATCGCGCTGCATGTCGGCCACGAAGCTCTTGTCGATCTTCACGCCGTCCACCGGTACCTGGCGAAGATGGCTGAGACCGGAGAAGCCGGTGCCGAAATCGTCCAGCCAGACCTTCACGCCGGTGCGGTGCAGCTTGTCCAGCAGCTGCGCGGCAACCATTTCGTCGCCGATCACCGCGGTTTCGGTCAACTCCAGGTGCAGGCGCGACGCCGGCAGCCCGGACTCGTGCAGGCACTGCGCGACCAATGCCGGCAGTTCACCGCCGCGCAGCTGCCGCGGCGACACATTCACCGACACGAACAGATCATCGCCGCCCGCCCCACGTGGCCACTGCGAGGCTTCCATGCAGGCCGCACGCAGCACCTTCGGGCCGATGAGCTCGATCAGCCCGCTCTGCTCGGCCACTTCGATGAACACCGACGGCGGAATCGTACCCAAGGTCGGATGCTGCCAGCGCAGCAGCACTTCCACGCCGACCATGCGGCGATCGCGCATGCGGAAGATCGGCTGGTAGGCCAGGCGCAGCTCGCCGCGCTCCCAGGCCCCGCGCAGCTCCTGCTCCATGTGCACGCGGCGCTCGACCGCGTGGTCCATCGCACGGCTGTAATAGCGGTAGCAGTTCTTGCCGGCCATCTTGGCCTGGTACATGGCGATGTCGCCGTTCTTCAGCAGCGTGGTCGCATCGGCGGCATCATCCGGGAACAGGGTCACGCCGATCGAAGTGCCCAGGAACAGTTCCCGGCCCTGCACCACCAGCGGCTTGCCCAGCTCGCGCACCAGCACTTCGGCCAGCAGCCGTGCGTTGGCCGCCACGTCGCCATCACCGACCAGGATCACGAACTCGTCGCCGCCAAAGCGGGCCAGCAGGGCTTCATCGCCACCGGCCTCGGTAACCGCACTGCCGATGCGCTGCGCGAACTGCAACAGCGCTTCGTCACCGGCCTCATGGCCCAGGGTGTCGTTGACGCGCTTGAAATCGTCGATATCGGCAAACAGCAGGCCCAGCCGATGATTGGATGCGCGCGCGGCCATCAGGCGATGGTCCAGCGCCTCCCTGAATGCCAACCGGTTGGTCAGCCCGGTCAGTGCATCGGTATAGGCCATGCGCCGCACCTCGCGGTCATGGCGGGCGATGGCATCGCGCATGCGGGCGAAGCCGCGCACCAGCTCGCCGACTTCGTCGTCGCGGGTGTTCTCGGCCAGCGGCGCCTGGTAGTCGCCAGCCTCGATGCGGCGCGCCGCAGCGGCCAGGTCCCGGATCGGCGCCACCAGGGTGCGCTGCACGTACAGGATCACCACCACGCCGATCACCACCAGCAGGCCCAGCATCAGCAGCAGCCAGCCCAGGTGGCGGCTGCCGACCTGCTGCAGGCGCTCGCCGAGCGTGGCATTGGCGGCCTGTTCGCGCTGCTGCACCTCGTCCAGCGCCATGCCGACGCGGACGCCGCCGATGCGCTGGTTGCCGACCATGATCGGCATGGTGTTGTCGAGTACCTTAGGCGATTCCTGCACCACCAGCGCCTGCGCCACCGCGGCCTTGGGGGCCAGCGGGTCGGTCATCGGCTGGCCGAAGCCGGACACCTCGATCGAGCCGTCATGCACCAGCCGGCCACGTTCGTCGAACACCAGCACATAGCGCACGACCGGCTGCCGTGCGGTGCTGCGCACCAGCGCACCGACCTGGTCCAGGTCGCGGTAGTACAGCGGGTTGGCCAGCGCGTCGGACAGCTCGCGCGCCATCGCTTCGCCGCGGCTGCGCACGCTGCGGTCGAACAGTTCATGGATGACGCCACCACTGAGGTTGCGCACCTCGCCCTGCATCGCCGCCTGCCGCCCCAGCAACACCGCCAGGATCGCCACCACCACGACCATCGCCCCGCCCATCGCGAGCAGGAACCGGGCCTGCATTCCCGAGCCGAGCCACTTCATTCCACTTCCATCCGCACGCGCGTCAATCCTTGTTTCAATTCATCCAGCCGCTGCTGCGCATGCGCATCGACGCGGTGGAAACCGGAAGTGCCGAAAAACCGATGCAGCGCCCCCTGTGCCTGCGGGTCGCTGGCCGCCTGCAGCAGGACGTCCTGCAGCCGGTCACGTACCCGCGGGTCAAGGTCGGCGCGAACCATTTCCACCGCCCGTGGGTAGGGTTCGGTGCGCAGCAGTTCGCGGAAGTCCCGCCGGAATGCCGTCGGCATCCGTCGCTCGTCATTCCAGTCCACGCTGCTCACCGCCCCCACTTCGACCATGCCCTTGTGCACGAACGTGGCGATGTTCAACTCGCTACGTGCGAACACGTACCCCACGCTGTCCCGGCCCGGCACGTCCCACACACCGGCCAGGATCTGCGGCGCCAGCCCCTCCTGCAGCAGCGTCATCACCGGCACCAGGTAGGCACTGGTGGACGCCGTGTTCTGCAGCGCCAGGCGATGCCCGCGCAGGTCCTGGATCCGCTGGATCGGACTGTCGCGACGCACGAAGAACACGGTCTGGTACTCACGCACGCCATTGCGCTCGGTCAGCAGCAGCGGCCGCGCGCCACTGCGCTGGCCCAGTGCCACCGCCGTACCCGACGTTTCCGTGACCCAGTCGACCCGCCCCCGCCGCAGATAGCTGGCCATCTGCTGCGGGTCGCGTGCCATCAGGATCCGCCCTTCGGTGATGCCGACGTCGTGCATGCGTGCCACTACATAGTCCAGCAACGGTTGCAGCTGCTCGTAATGGGCCTTGGGATCATCGCTGATCCGGCCCAGCACCAGCACCCGGTCCGGTGCTGCATGCACCGTCCCGGCCAGCAGGATCATGACCAGGCTCAGCAGTCCCCTCTGCACTGCCCTTCGCAGACCCGACACAGGCTTCATCCCCCCTGGGTATCCGGACAGACTACCCGAAAAAATGAGAACGTCGTCAGCTGTCCTTGTTTCCCGCCTGTGCCAGTCGCGCCATGCGCTGGGTGTCGGCGAGGATGCCGCGCAGCAGGCGCACTTCCTGCTCGCTCGGCTCGCTGCGCAGGAACAGCCGGCGCAGCTTGCGCATCGCCGATTCCGGCGCGCGGCCCTTGTGGAAATCGATCTCGTCCAGGGTGTCGCCAAGCTGGGCGAAGAAGCTCTCCATCTGCTCATGGCTTGCTGCCTGTTCGCGGAAACCGGGCTCGGCGTCCGCGGCCGGCTGCGCGCCCAGCAGCTGCATGCGTGTCTCATAGGCCAGCACCTGCACGGCGGCAGCCAGGTTGAGCGAGCTGAACGCCGGATCGGACGGGATGTGCACCGCCGCGTGGCAGAGCTGCAGTTCTTCGTTGGTCAGGCCAGTGCGCTCACGGCCGAACACCAGCGCCACCTCGGCGCCCTCGCCCGCCTTGGCCACCGCACGAGCGGCGGCATCGGCCGGCAGGTACTCCTCCAGCTGCACGCGGCGGGCACGCGCGGTGCAGCCCAGCACCAGGCGGCAATCGGCCACGGCCTCGGCCAGGGTGGCGACCACCGGGGCGTCCCCCAGCACATCTTCGGCACCGGCAGAGCGGCGGAAGGCCTCCTCGTCCAGCGGTTTCTCGGGGGCGACCAGCACCAGGCGGGCCAGGCCCATGGTCTTCAGGGCACGGGCGGCGGCGCCCATGTTGCCGGGGTGCTGGGTACCGACCAGGACGAATCGGAGGCGGGTGGCGGCGGGAAACTGGGACATGAACAGGGAAAAGGTCGAGCTGGACGATGACCAATGGTAAACTGTGCGGCCGGCCACTGCGCCGGACCCGCTCTTTTCCCCCGCCAGTCCATCTCTTCTGCCTTTCCGGGAGCCCACGCCATGCAGAAACCCGCCGTCACCGTCATGGTCAAGGCCGCCCGCCTCGCCGGCAACGTCCTGTTGCGCAACATCAACAAGCTCGAGGCACTGAACGTGGTGCAGAAGGGCCGGATGGACTACGCCAGCGAAGTGGATGCGGACGCGGAAAAGGTCATCGTCAAGGAACTAAAGCGCGCTTATCCGGACTACGGCATCTTCGGTGAAGAAGGTGGCGTGCAGGGCGAGCGCCGCCAGATGTGGGTCATCGACCCGCTGGACGGCACCAGCAACTACCTGCGTGGCGTGCCGCACTACTGCGTGTCGATCGCGCTGGTCGAGAACGGCGAGCCGACCGACGCGGTCATCTTCGACCCGCTGCGCAATGAACTGTTCACCGCCAGCCGGGGTGCCGGCGCCGTGCTGAACGACCGCCGCATCCGCGTGGCCGACCGCAAGGATCTGGAAGGCACGATGATCCACACCGGTTTCGCCCCGCGCGAGCGCAGCCGCGCCAGCGCCCAGCTGAAGGCGGTCGACGCCCTGCTGGTGCACGGCGAGGACATCCGCCGCACCGGTTCGGCGGCACTGGACCTGGCCTACGTGGCCTGCGGCCGTGCCGACGCCTACTTCGAAGCCGGCGTGAAGGCGTGGGACATCGCTGCCGGCCTGCTGCTGGTGCGCGAGGCGGGCGGCAAGGTCTGTGACTTCAAGGGCGCGACCCTGGGCCGCATGGACAACCGTGGCCCGGAGACCCACCAGATCGTGGCCGGCAACCTGAAGGTGGCCGAGTCACTGCAGAAGGTACTGGTCAACACCGGTTACGCGGCGGAGTTTGACGCGAAGTTCTGAGATTCCGTGTAAAGCGGTTCATGGAGACGGCGCCTGCGAGGGTGCCGTTTTCGTTTGCGCGCACGGAGATTCGTTTCCGCGACCGCGGAGGGGTGTCACTTTCTTTGCTCGTGCAAAGAAAGTGACCAAAGAAACACGCCGCCAGGGCGCGAGCCGATGCTGCGCATCGGTGCCCTGCGCTCCTCGGCCCGTCGAGGGACGGTGCGGGAACTCGCTGCGCTCAGACACCCGCACCTCTTCGCCCTCGCCGGACCTGCGGTGCTCAGCTCGCTCAAGGCGGACCCAAGGTCAAATGCCACAGCGGCACCCGGTTGATCCATGCTACGCGTGGATGCTGTTGCTCTTGATCTTGACCTTCCAGTCCGCCTTGAGCGAGCCGAGCATCGCAGGGGAATCAGGGGCGAAGAGGCGCCGGTGTTTGAGCGCAGCGAGTTCGGCGCCGTCCCCTGATTCGCCGAGAAGCGCAGGGCACCGGCGTGCGCAGCACGTCGGCTCGCGGCCGGCGGAGCGTTTCTTTGGTTACTTTCTTTGCGCGCAAAGAAAGTGACACCCCTCCGCGGTCGCGGAAATGATCCCGGCGCCACCAATGCATCGGCGCGCAAACAAAAACGCCCGGCGCGCGGCCAGGCGTTCCTGCACTACCGCGGAAGCACGGAGGCTTACGCCACCGTCGACGCCCGCAGCGCGGCGATGCGCTCTTCCAGCGGCGGGTGGCTCATGAACAGCTTCTTCGCCGTCGAACCGGAAATGCCGAAGGCGGCAATCTGGGTCGGCAACGTGCTCTGGCCGTGGTTGAGCTGCAGGCGCTCCAGCGCAGCGATCATCTTCTGGCGACCGGCCAGCGAGGCACCGCCGGCGTCGGCGCGGAACTCGCGGTGGCGTGAGAACCACATCGAGATCATCGTGGCGAACAGGCCGAACACCATCTCCAGCACGAACACGATGATGTAGTAAGCGAAGCCACGACCGCCGCCTTCGCGGTTGCCCGACAGCGCGCTGTCGATGATGCCGCCGACCACGCGGGCCAGCACGATCACGAAGGTGTTCAGCACGCCCTGCAGCAGCGCCATGGTGATCATGTCACCATTGGCGACGTGGGCGATCTCGTGGCCCAGCACCGCTTCAGCCTCGTCCTCGCTCATGTTGTGCAGCAGGCCGGTGGACACCGCCACCAGCGCGTTGTTGCGGTTGGCGCCGGTGGCGAAGGCATTGATCTCCGGGCCGTCATAGACCGCCACTTCCGGCATGCCGATGCCGGCGGCCTTGGCCTGGCGCTCGACCGTGGCCAGCAGCCAGCGCTCGGTCTGGTTGCGCGGCTCAGTGATCACCACCGCACCGGTGGAGCGCTTGGCCATCCACTTGGACAGCAGCAGCGAGATGAAGGAGCCACCGAAACCGAAGATGCCGGCCATCACCAGCAGGCCGCTCATCGAACGCGCGTCCACGCCCAGGATCGACATGACGATGCCGGCCAGGATCAGGACCGCGAGGTTGGTCGCCAGGAACAGGGCAATACGGGTGAACATGGGAAAATCCGGCTCGGAAGGGGTCGATATCTGTCAATTTGCGGTGCGCTCAGCTTGAATTCAAGCGCCAACCTGACCGACGATTCAGCCTGCATGACCGCCATTGTTCCCTGCGGCCGCTTCGCGCCCTCGCCGACCGGCCTGCTCCACCCCGGATCCCTGCTTGCCGCCTTCGGCAGCTGGCTGCTGGCCCGCCACCACGGCGGCCTGTGGCGGCTGCGCATCGAAGACGTTGACCCGCCGCGTACCGTACCCGGCGCCGCACAGTCACAGCTGCAGGCACTGGCTGCGTTCGGCCTGGTCCACGACGGCCCGGTCCTGTGGCAGAGCGCTCGAGGCGAGGCCTACCAGGCCGCGCTGGACGTGTTGCTGGCCAGCGACCAGGCGTTCATCTGCCACTGCAGCCGCAGCGAACTGGCTGCCAGCGGCGGCATCCACCACCGCTGCGTTGCGCGGCAGCCGCGACCGGATCCTGCCGTCCGCTTCCGCGTACCGCCCGGCAACCTGGTCCGCTTCGACGATGGCCTGCGTGGCCCGCAGCAGCAGGACGTGCATGCCGAAGTCGGCGACTTCGTGCTGCGCCGTGCCGACGGCTGCTGGGCCTACCAGCTCGCGGTGGTGGTCGATGACGCCGCGCAGGGGGTGACCGAAGTGGTGCGCGGCGCCGATCTGCTCGATTCCACCGCGCGGCAGATCCTGCTGCAGCAGGCGCTGGGCCTGGCCGTGCCGCGCTACTGGCACCTGCCGCTGCTGCTAGACGCCCCCGGCCACAAGCTGTCCAAGTCGCTGGCGTCGCTGCCGGTGGACAGTACACGGCCGGTGCCGGTACTGCGCGCGCTCTGGCAGCTGCTGGGCCAGGCCCCTGCCGCACTGGACGGCGCCGATGACCGGGATGCGCTGCTGCACACTGCGCAACGGGCATTCGACCCGGCTCGACTGCCGCGGACCGACATCCTGTTGCCGGCCGGCGCACTTTCCGCGCCGATGTTGCAGAATCCCCCTTCCCCCACCTGATTCCCGGACAGCATTCCATGACATCTCGCGTCGCACTGGTCACCGGCGGAACCGGCGGCATCGGTACCGCCATCTGCCAACGCCTGGCCGACCAGGGCCACCGGGTCGCCACCAATTACCGCGACGAGGACAAGGCCCGCGCATGGCAGCAGGCGATGACCGAGCGCGGCTACAGCGTGTCGATCTTCCCGGGCGATGTCTCCGATCCAGGCAGCGCCGAGGCGCTGGTGCGTGCGGTCGAGGCCGAGCTGGGCCCGGTCGAGATCCTGGTCAACAATGCCGGCATCACCCGCGACACGACGTTCCACCGCATGCGCGCGGACCAGTGGCACGATGTGATCAACACCAACCTCAATTCGGTGTTCAACGTCACCCGTCCGGTGATCGAAGGCATGCGGCGCCGCGGCTGGGGCCGGGTCATCCAGATCAGCTCGATCAACGGCCTGAAGGGCCAGTACGGCCAGGCCAACTACGCCGCGGCCAAGGCCGGCATGCATGGCTTCACCATTTCGCTGGCCCGCGAGAACGCCGGCTTCGGCATCACCGTGAACACCATTTCGCCCGGCTACGTCGCCACTGACATGGTGATGGCGGTTCCGGAGGACGTGCGCGCCAAGATCATCGCCGACATCCCCACCGGGCGCCTCGGCAAGCCGGAGGAAATCGCCTATGGCGTGTCCTTCCTGGTGGCCGAGGAAGCCTCGTGGATCACCGGCAGCAACCTGGACATCAACGGCGGCCACCACATGGGCTGGTAAGCCGCGCAGGGGCCGCTGCGGCATGCGCTGACGGCCCCTGCCGATGGTCATGCTGCGCAGCACGCAAACCCTTGCTGCGCAACATGATCGCCCCTGAAAGCCAAGCCTGGCGGGGGCTGGGGCGGTTGCAACCGCTGCTGCACTGCGCCATGCTGCGCGTCTACTGTGACGAGTACCGCTTCATGGCTGCGACCCGCATCATCAAGAAGTATCCGAACCGCCGTCTCTACGACACCGAGATCTCCAGCTACATCACCATCGAGGACGTGCGCCAGCTGATCCTGGACGGTGAAGACTTCGAAGTCCGCGACGCCAAGAGCGGCGACGACCTCACCCGTTCGGTCCTGCTGCAGATCATCGCCGACCAGGAACAGGACGGCGAACCGATGCTGTCGACCCAGCTGCTGAGCCAGCTGATCCGCTTCTACGGCGATTCCCTGCAGGGCTTCATGGGCAACTACCTGGAGCGCAGCATGCAGGTCTTCCTCGACCAGCAGCAGCAGTTCCGCCAGCAGATGGGCAACCTGCTGGGCCAGACCCCGTGGGCGATGATGAACCAGCTGACCGAGCGCAACCTGGAGCTGTGGCAGGAATTCCAGCGCAGCATGGGCAGCGGCTTCGGTGGCCCGCGCCCGGGCGGCACCGGAACGGGAACCGGCAACAAGCCCGGCGAACCCGGCACCGGTACCGGCACCGGTGGC
>NZ_JAOCGL010000056.1:0-25850 GCF_029842485.1 Stenotrophomonas sp. GD03777 | reverse complement strand
AACCGTGGCCGCGTCGAACGGCCAGTCCAGCTCGCGGTCGCCGCGCTCGTCACGCAGCACCGGCACCCGCGTGCCATAGCGCGCTTCCAGCGCCGGCTGGTCGTCCAGGAACACCGATTCGAACTCCGGCGCCCGTGCCCTGGCCAGCTCGGCCAGGGCCATGTCGCACAGGTGGCAATCGTCACGTTGGATAAGGGTCAACACCGGCCGGGCTCCCGTGGCGGAAATGCTGCGCCGCAGCCATAGAAGTGCGGCGTGAACCGCTAGAATAGCGATCTCTTCCGGTACCCGCAGTACGGCAACCATGGCTGTCAGCACGTTCGACGTTTTCAAGATCGGCATTGGCCCGAGTTCCTCGCACACCGTCGGGCCGATGAAGGCCGCCGAGCGATTCATCCATCGCTGGCTGCTCGACCCGGGCCGCCTGCACGAGGTCGCGCGCATCCGCGCCGATGTCTATGGCTCGCTGGCACTGACCGGCCGCGGCCACGGCACCGACAAGGCGATCCTGCTGGGCCTGGAAGGCCAGCGGCCGAACCTGATCGATCCGGACATCATTCCGGCCACGCTGGAGCGCATCCGCAGCAGCAAGCGCATCCAGCTGATGGGCCAGCACGAGATCGCCTTCGACGAGAAGCGCGACCTCGGCATGAACAAGCGCCAGAAGCTGCCCTACCACACCAACGGCATGCGCTTCACTGCCTACAACGCCGACGACGAAGTGATCGCCACCCGCGACTATTATTCGGTCGGCGGCGGCTTCGTGGTCAACCAGGACGACGCGGCCGATGATCGCATCGTGCCCGACGAGACCCCGCTGCCCTACCCGTTCAAGAGCGGCGACGAGCTGCTGGCGCAGACCGCGCGCAGCGGCCTGAGCATTGCCCAGCTGATGTTCGAGAACGAGAAGTGCTGGCGCAGCGAAGACGAGATCCGCGCGCGGCTGCGCGAGATCTGGAGTGCGATGCAGTCGTGCGTGGCGCGCGGCATCCGCGAGGAAGGCGTGCTGCCGGGTGGCCTGAAGGTGGGCCGTCGTGCGCCGGCGTTGTACCGCGAACTGTCGTCGAAGCCGGAAGCGGCGATGCGCGACCCGCTGACCACGCTGGACTGGGTCAACCTGTACGCACTGGCAGTGAACGAGGAGAACGCTGCCGGTGGCCGCGTAGTGACTGCGCCGACCAACGGTGCGGCCGGTGTGCTGCCGGCGGTGCTGCACTACTTCGATCGCTTCTGCCCGGGCGCGAACGAACAGCGCGTGTTCGACTTCCTGCTGACCTCGGCGGCGATCGGCATCCTCTACAAGGAAAACGCCTCGATTTCCGGCGCCGAAGTGGGCTGCCAGGGCGAGGTTGGCGTGGCCTGCTCGATGGCGGCCGGTGGCCTGGTCGCGGCACTGGGCGGCAACCCCAGCCAGATCGAGAACGCCGCGGAAATCGGCATGGAACACAACCTGGGCCTGACCTGCGACCCGATCGGTGGCCTGGTGCAGATTCCCTGCATCGAACGCAACGCGATGGGCGCGGTGAAGGCGATCAATGCCTCGCGCATGGCGATGCGTGGCGACGGCAAGCACAAGGTGTCGCTGGACAAGGTGATCAAGACCATGCGCGATACCGGCCGCGACATGCAGGACAAGTACAAGGAAACCAGCCGCGGTGGCCTGGCGGTGAACGTCATCGAGTGCTGATGACCCTGGGTAGAGTCGACCGCTGGTCGACTATCGCGTGCAGCGCGGGATTTTCGCGGTCTGATCGAAGAGCAGTCGACTGACAGTCGACTCTACCCCGTTGTCCCTGGCCGGTCGGACGACACCGTCACCGCGTTCCGGTTAGGCTCGGGGCTCCCCCACCCCGGATTGCCCCATGCGCGTGATCGCTGCCGCCCTGCTTGCCTGCCTTCCGCTGACCGCCCTGGCCGCCCCCACCTACGGGCCGCGGCTTGAGGGCTTCGACTACGGCTATCCGGTCAAGACCTTCGCACTGGAATCGCAGCGGCAGCCGCTGGAAATGGCCTACCTGGACATCGCGCCGAAGAAGGCGCCCATCGGTGTGGTGGTGCTGCTGCACGGCAAGAACTTCTGCGCCGCCACCTGGAAGGAATCGATCAAGCCACTGGTTGCCGCCGGCTATCGGGTGATCGCTCCGGACCAGGTCGGCTTCTGCAAATCCAGCAAGCCCGAGCGCTATCAGTACACGTTCGCACAGCTGGCAGCCAATACCCATGCCCTGCTGCAGCAGCTGCAACTGGGCGACGTGCCGGTGCACCTGGTCGGGCATTCGATGGGCGGCATGCTGGCCGTGCGCTACGCGCTGATGTACCCGCAGGACCTGCGCAGCCTGTCGCTGGTCAACCCGATCGGACTGGAAGACTGGAAGGCGCTGGGCGTGCCCTGGCGCGGCGTCGACGCGTGGTATGCCGGTGAAATGAACATCAGCTACGACAGCATCCGCCGCTACCAGCTGGATGTGTACTACGATGGCAAATGGAAGCCGGCCTACGAACCCTGGGCGCGGATGCAGTCAGGCATGTACGAAGGGCCCGGCAAGCAGGCCGTCGCATGGAGCCAGGCGCTGGCCTCGGACATGGTGTTCAACCAGCCGGTGGTCTACGAACTGAAGAACCTGCAGGTGCCGACCACGCTGTTCATCGGCCAGAAGGACCGCACCGCGATCGGCCGCGACCTGGCGCCGGCTTCGGTGAAGGCGACGCTGGGCAACTATCCAGCGCTCGGCAAGGCGGCGGCCGCAGCGATTCCCGGCGCGACGCTGGTCGAGTTCGCCGAACTGGGCCATTCGCCGCAGGTGCAGGACCCGAAGCAGTTCAACAGCGCCTTGTTGAAGGCGTTGAAATCCCGCTGATCAGCTAGCGTGCTCGTGTAGAGCCGAGCCCATGCTCGGCTTATCCAGCAGGAGGGGATCTCGCCAGGAGCAGCCGAGCATGGGCTCGGCTCTACAAGAACTGTGCGATCAGCCGACGATGCGCAGCACGTCATCCAGCAACGCGGCGGCGGTGACTTCCGCGCCCGCACCCGGGCCCTGGATCAACAGCGGCTGGCGACGGTAGCGATCACTGTGGATGGCGACGCGATTGTCGGTCCCCGCACCCTGCGCCAACGGGTGATCGGCCGGCAGCTCGCGCAGGCCCACCTGCGCACCCCCACCGTCAACACGGCCGACGAAACGCAACACGCGGCCGTTTTCGCGTGCCCGCTGCCAACGCGCCTGCAGCGGCGCATCCAGCTGCTCCAGCGCAGCCACTGCGACCTCCAGCGGCAACGCGGCCAGCGTTTCAGGTACCAGTGAGTCCACCTGCACCTGCGAAGCATCCAGCGCCAGCCCGCTGCTGCGGGCCAGGATCAGCAGCTTGCGGCGCACGTCCTCGCCGGACAGGTCAAGTCGCGGATCCGGCTCGGTGTAGCCGGCCGCCAGCGCCTCGCGCACCGCCGCCGAGAACGGCGACTTGCCGTCATAGCGATGGAACAGCCACGCCAGCGAACCGGACAGCACGCCCTCGATGGCATGGATGTGATCACCACCGGCCACCAGTGCGCGCAGGCTGCTCAGCAGCGGCAGCCCGGCACCGACGGTGGCGCTGTCACCATAGCGCGCACCACTGTCGGCACAGCTGTCTGCAATGGCCTGCGCGCGTGACAGCTGCGCACCACGGCCCAGCTTGTTGGCTGTCACCACATGCACGCCGCGCGCCAGCCACTGCACGTGACGTGCGGCCACGTCTTCGCTGGCGGTGGCATCGACCACCACATCGCCACGCTCCAGCCCTTCGGTGCTGGCCCACGCCGGCGAACTCTGGCCATCGCGTGGCGCACGTCGCGCCAGTTCCAGCGGCAACGCCAGGTCACGATCGATCTCCAGCGCAGTGCGCGAGTTGGCCAGCCATTGCACGCTCGGCAGTTCCAGCCCGCGAGCCCGCAGCGTCTGGTAGCGCTGCACGAAGGCCGAGCCGACTGTGCCAGTACCGAGCAGCGCCAGGCGTCCCGCGCCCAGCGCCGGAATTTCAGCAGCGAGTGCGCTCATGCATCCACCACCTGTTTGCGGCGTGCGGCCGCATCGATCACGACTTCGGCGCGCTGCAGCGCGGCACCGAGATCGGCCAGCAGGTCGCGCTCGGCCTCGATGCCGACCGACAGACGCAGCAGCCCTTCGCTGATACCGGCCGCTGCGCGTGCTTCGGCGGTCATCGCCGCATGGGTCATGGTCGCCGGATGCGCGATCAGGCTTTCGACGCCGCCCAGCGATTCGGCCAGGGTGAAGCAGCGCAGGCCATCCACGAATGCGCGCACTGCCGCGTGCGGATCTTCACCGGCGCAGTGCGCAAGCTCGAACGACAGCATCGCGCCGAAACCGCTCTGCTGGCGCGCCGCGATGGCATGGCCGGGATGTTCGGCCAGGCCCGGGTAGTACACCCTGCCGACGGCCGGATGCTGGTCCAGCAGGGCAACGATCGAGGCGGTATTTTCCTGGTGCACGCGCAGGCGCGCATCCAGCGTGCGCAGGCCACGCAGGGTCAGGAAGGCATCGAACGGTGAACCCGTCAGGCCCAGCGCGTTGCCCCACCACACCAGCTGCTCGTGCACTGCCGGATCACGCGCGACCACTGCCCCGCCCACCACATCGCTGTGGCCGTTGATGTACTTCGTGGTGGAATGCAGCACCAGGTCCGCACCGAACGACAGCGGTTGCTGCAGCGCTGGTGACAGGAACGTGTTGTCGACCACCACGAGTGCGCCGGCCTTGTGCGCGGCATCGATGACGAAGCGCAGGTCGGTGATGCGCAGCAGCGGGTTGGACGGCGTTTCCACCAGCACCAGCTTCGGCTGGGTGGCCAACGCCTGTGCCAGTGCGCGCGGATCGGTCAGGTCGGCGGTGACCAGTTCAAAGTGGCCCTTCCGGGCCAGCGCATTGAACAGGCGCCAGCTGCCACCGTACGCATCGTGCGGCACCACCAGGGTATCGCCCGGCTGCAGCAGTGCGTTCAGCACCAGGTTGATCGCGCCCATGCCGGTGGCGGTGACCACACCACCGACGCCGCCTTCCAGTTCCGCCAGCGCCTCACCCAGCAGGTCGCGGGTCGGGTTGCCACTGCGCGTGTAGTCGTACTGGCGCTTGTTGCCGAAGCCTTCGAAGCTGAAGTTCGACGACAGCACGATCGGCGGCGTGACCGCGCCATGCGCGGTGTCCCGATCGATGCCCGCACGGACGGCGGCAGTGGTGCGACTACAGGACGGCTCGTTGGCGTGCAGGCTCATGCGGACTCTCCAGAGGTGCGGAAGGCGGTGGCGAGGATCGCGTCGATGCGATCGGTTTCTTTGAGGAAGGCGTCGTGGCCATAGGGCGAACGCAGCACGCGCAGGCTGCCGCGCGGGCCCAGCCCTTCGACCAGGCCGACCAGGTCGGCCAGCGGCACCAGGCGGTCGCCCTCCACGGCCACCACCACGGTCGGCGGCAGGATCGCGGCGGGGTCGACACGGTGCAGGTCGATCGATTCGGACAGGCGCAGGTAGGCGGTCACCGGCGTGCGCGCGACGTACTGCGCGCCGGCGGCGTCGAGGTAGTCTTCGGCGGCCACGCGCACGCGGCCATTGATGACCTCCGGGGCAGCGTCGAAGCGCTCGCCGAATTCTTCCGGGGTGCGGTAGCTGAGCATGGCGAACTGCCGGGCCAGGGCCAGGCCGTGGTCTTCGCCGCACTGCAGCTGGCCCAGCGCAACCGCGCGGCGCTGCAGCGCGCGCCACGCGGCGGCATAGGGATGCGGGCGGTGCGCGCCGCTGGCCAGCACCAGTTGGCGCACGCGGGCGCGGTGACGGATCGCGAACTGCTGGCCGACCAGCGCGCCATACGAATAGCCGACGAAGGCCTTCAGCGTGCGGATGCCGAGATGGTCCAGCAGCAGCGCCAGCGCATCGGCCTGGTCGGCAGTATCGATCGGCACATCCAGTGCACCGTCGGCACCGATGAAATCGAAGGCCAGCACGCGCAGCTGCTGCGGGTCGAGCGCGCGGCCGGCACCCACAAGCGCTTCGGCCCAGCCCTTCTCGCTGAACTGTGCGTTGGACGCCACGTGGCGATGGGCGGAAATGCCACCGGCCAGCACCACCACCGGCGCGTTGGCCGGGCCCACCCACTCATAGCGCAGGCGCACCGGGCTGGGGCCTGCATGGCGCATCGACAGCACCGCGGCGAACTCACCGCGCTCGGCGTGCACGCGGTCTGCGACCGGCACGCTGACGGGGACGAAGGGCTCGGGGCGAATGGCGGTACTGGCAGCGAAGCTCATGGCGGGATCCGGTTGGGGAATCGGCCATCGAGCCTTCGCGGGCCCGCGTTCGAGATGCACGTGGGGTGCATGGTTCGAACCATCTTTCGGTGGACGCCACGGTCCCCGCAGGATTTGGCACCTACGCAGACGCTTGCGCGCCTGCGGGCTGCCCCGGCTTCAAAGGGCCTGTCCCTCTGCCGGTCTCGATGGTGGAGCCACGATGCCAGCCCTTTCCGGCACTGTCAATCCCTTCATGCGGATAAAGCGATAGATATTTCCAGAATCAGTCTGCGAGGGCCGTCCCGGTCGCCCCGTTCAGGATCGGGTACAGTCCCGGCGGTCCTCTCGCTGGAAACGCCGATGCCGCGCCTGCCCCTGTCCTGCCTGCTGTTGCCTCTGCTGGCGAGCGCGACCGCACACGCCGGCGACTGGCGCCAGGGCTGGGGACTGGCTCCCCCTTCCGCGCCTGCCACCCGCGCAGGCAGTGCCGAGGGCGCCGCCCCCATGGCCCGGTTGCGCCTGCAGCCGGTCGGTACGCAATGGCAGGCGCGGATCGACAACGGGTTGGCAGGGCCGCTGCAGATCCAGCTGCGCGCCGCCCCCGGACACCCGGTCGAAGGCCTCCCGGTCGAGTCGCTGATCCAGGGCGACAGCAGCCTGGTGGTCGGCCACCTGCCCGCCCCGATCGATGGCCGCATGCTGGATCTGCGCCTGCAGTCGGTGCCGGGCAACCCTGCCGCACAGGCCGAAGATGTCGGCTATCGCCTGCCGTTCGATGCGGCCCGCCTGCGTGTGGACCAGGCGCCGCAGGGGCGATTCAGCCATGACGACGAGGAGAACCGCGACGCGGTCGACTTCGCACTGCCGGAGGGCACCCTGGTGCTGGCCGCGCGCGAGGGCACGGTGATGCAGATCCAGGATGGCTTCCGTGGCAACGGCCAGGACCGCGAGCGCGATGGTGCCCGTGCCAATTTCGTCCGCGTGCTGCACAGCGACGGCAGCATGGCCCTGTACGGCCACCTCCAGGCCGGCGGCATGCGCGTGCGCCGCGGCCAGGCGGTGGGAGCCGGGCAACCGATCGGCCTGTCCGGCAACAGCGGCTACAGCACTGCGCCGCACCTGCACTTCGTGGTGCAGGTCAACCGCGGCATGGGCCTGCGCTCGGTGCCGGTGCGCATCTTCGCCGGGCAGGGCCAGCTGCAGTTCGCCCGCCACGGCGAGGCCGACGGCGGTATCGGGCGCTGACCGGCCCCGGCCGGTATAATCGGGCGCTTATCTCTTTGAAAAGCGCCCCGGGCGGGCGCCACTGCCATGTCCGAAGTCGCCACCGAAGCGTCGCGTCGCCGCACCTTCGCCATCATTTCCCACCCTGACGCCGGCAAGACCACGCTGACCGAAAAGCTGCTGCTGTTCGGAGGCGCGATCCAGATGGCCGGTTCGGTCAAGGGCCGCAAGGCCGCCCGCCACGCCACCTCCGACTGGATGGCGCTGGAAAAGGAACGCGGCATCTCCGTCACCTCCTCGGTGATGCAGTTCCCGTACGAAGGCAAGATCGTCAACCTGCTCGACACCCCTGGCCACGCCGACTTCGGCGAGGACACCTACCGCGTGCTGACCGCAGTGGACTCGGCGCTGATGGTGATCGACGTAGCCAAGGGCGTGGAAGAGCGCACCATCAAGCTGATGGAGGTGTGCCGCCTGCGCGACACCCCGATCATGACCTTCATCAACAAGCTCGACCGCGAGGGCAAGGACCCGATCGAGCTGTTGGATGAAGTGGAGACCGTGCTCGGCATCCAGTGCGCGCCGGTCACCTGGCCGATCGGCATGGGCCAGCGCCTGAAGGGCGTGGTTCACCTGCTGACCGGCGAAGTGCACCTGTACGAACCGGGTCGCAACTTCACCCGCCAGGACTCGACCATCTTCCCGTCCATCGATGCGCCCGGCCTGGCCGAGAAGATCGGTGCACAGATGCTGGCCGACCTGCGCGACGAACTGGAACTGGTGCAGGGCGCCAGCCATCCGTTCGATCTGGACGCTTACCGCGCCGGCAAGCAGACCCCGGTGTTCTTCGGCTCGGGCGTGAACAACTTCGGCGTGCAGCCGCTGCTGGACTTTTTCGTCGAGCATGCGCCGTCGCCGCAGGCGCGAACCACCACCGGCCGCGAAATCGCACCGGAAGAGAACAAGCTGACCGGCTTCGTGTTCAAGATCCAGGCCAACATGGACCCGCAGCACCGTGACCGCGTGGCATTCATGCGGGTCTGTTCGGGCCGTTTCAGCGCCGGCATGAAGACCTTCCACGTGCGCACCGGCAAGGAAATGAAGCTGGCCAACGCGCTGACCTTCATGGCCAGCGACCGCGAGATCGCAGCCGAAGCGTGGCCCGGCGATGTGATCGGCATCCACAACCACGGCACCATCTCCATCGGCGATACCTTCACCGAAGGCGAAGCGGTGACCTTCACCGGCATTCCCAACTTCGCCCCGGAACTGTTCCGCCGCGCACGCCTGCGTGATCCGCTCAAGCTCAAGCAGCTGCAGAAGGGCCTGGCCCAGCTGTCCGAGGAAGGCGCGACCCAGTTCTTCCGCCCGCTGACCAGCAACGACCTGATCCTGGGTGCCGTCGGCGTGCTGCAGTTCGACGTGGCCGCCTACCGCCTGAAGGACGAGTACGGTGTGGAAGCCACCTTCGAGCCGGTCAGCGTGACCACTGCGCGCTGGGTCCACTGCAGCAACGAGAAGAAGCTGGAAGAGTTCCGCGAGAAGAACGCGCTCAACCTGGCGCTGGATGCGGCCGGCCACCTGGTCTACCTCGCTCCGACCCGGGTCAACCTGCAGCTGGCCCAGGAACGCTCGCCGGATGTGCGTTTCTCGGCCACACGCGAAGCGGCGCACACCGTTTCGGCAGGCTGATGCCACGGGGTCGGAGCCCTTTCCACAGAAAAGGACTCCGGCCCCAGCCGTCGCGGGCGGTTCATCCACGCATGGCGGCGATTGACGGATCACGGGACCAACGGCGCAACCCAGGGATTCACCCACCATACGGTGACGGGCGTGCACGTGCCGCCCATCGCGGCGATGATAGGGGGGTGCGGGTCCCCCTCCCCGCGAACGATGCCTACGCCATGTCCACGACTTCCGTTGCTTCGATCCGCGAAGAAATCGCCAGCGCCCTGACCCATGGCCTCGGTGCCGTGCTCGCCCTGGGCGCCGGCGCGGTGCTGATCACCCTGGCCGCAATCTACAGCGATGGCTGGCAGCTGGCCGGCGCCATCGTGTTCGGCATCGCGCTGCTGCTGCTGTACACCGCGTCCACCCTGTACCACGCCATCCAGCACCCGGTCGCCAAGGGCCGGCTCAAAGTGTTCGACCACTGTGCGATCTACGTACTGATCGCCGGCACCTATACCCCATTCACCCTGATCGGCCTGCGCGGCCCGTGGGGCTGGGGCCTGTTCGCCGCGATCTGGACCCTGGCCCTGGCCGGCGTGGTGTTCAAGCTGTTCTACACCGGTCGCTTCAAGCGCCTGTCCACTGCCATCTACGTGGCCATGGGCTGGCTGGTGATCGTGGCGGTCAAGCCGATGCTGGCCTCGATCGACGGCTGGACGCTGGGCTGGCTGCTGGCCGGCGGCCTGTCCTACACGCTGGGCACCTATTTCTACCACCGCGAATCGATTCCCTATTCGCATGCGATCTGGCACTTGTTCGTCATCGGTGGCAGCGTCTGCCACTTCGTCGCGGTCACCATGCAGGTGCTGTAGCACCGGCCCGTGCGTGGCGCGTGCACGCCGCGCACATGGACGCTTCGCGCCCCGTCCACGATGAGGGGGCAACCATGGCAGCGTGAATGCCGCCGCCTCCCCTGCCACAAAGCGCACGAACCGCTGGCGCCTGCGCCGCCCCGGCCCGCGAGGCCGGCGCTGGCTGACGCTGCTGATCTTCCTGCTCGCGGCGATCCTGGTACTGATCGCATTGTGGGACTGGAACTGGTTCAAGGGCCCGGTTGAGCACGCCGTGCAGGCCCGTACCGGCCGCGCACTGCACATCGGCCATCTGGATGTCGACCTCGGCCGGACCAGCACCATCCGTGCCGATGCGATCACCTTCGCCAATGCCGGTTGGGCCAGGCAGCCGAACATGGCCACGGCCGACCGCGTCGAGATCGATGTGCGCGTGTGGCCCCTGCTGCGCGGCAGCGTGCAGCTGCCGGAAGTGCGCCTGACCCGACCGGACGTGCTGCTGGAAACCGCCCCTCGCAAGGGCGAACCGGGCAACTGGGACTTCCTCGGTGACAGCGCTGGCGGCACCAGCCCGCAGCTCAAGCGCCTGCGCATCGACGACGGCCGGCTGCAGTTCCTCGACGCACCGGGCCGTACTGATATCCGCGTGGGCGTGCGCAGCGGCCAGCCGAAGCAGGCCGATGCCTCGCCGCCGCTGCTGGTGCAGGGCAAGGGCCACTGGCAGGGAAACCCGTTCACCCTGCAGGGCGGAACCGAATCACCGCTGGAACTGACCAACAGCGACCACCCGTTCCGCATCCACCTCGACGGACGCGCCGGCGCCACCCACGCGGTGGCCAGCGGCACGCTGACCAATCCGTTCCAGCTGCGCGTGTTCGACCTGCAGTTCGCACTCAGTGGCCAGGACCTGGCCGATCTCTACCCATTGCTCGGCATCGCCATTCCGCCGTCCCCGCCCTACGCGCTGAACGGTCGCCTGAAACGCGACCACGACGTCTGGAGTTACGACGGTTTCACCGGCAAGGTGGGCGACAGCGACCTCGGTGGCAGTCTTCAGTTCGAGGTGGGCCGCGACCGTCCGCGGCTGACCGCGACGCTGGAATCCAAGCGCCTGGACTTCGATGACCTGGCCGGCTTCGTCGGCGCGCCGCCGAAGACCGGCGGCGGCGAAACCGCCAATGCGGAGCAGAAGGCCGAGGCCGCACGGGTGGCCGCGCGTGCGCGCGTGCTTCCGGACACGCCCTACAACCTCGGCAAGCTGCGTGCGATGGATGCCGATGTGCGCTGGAAGGCCCACCGCATCAACGCACCGTCATTGCCATTGGACGACATGGATGCCCATCTGCTGCTGGATGACGGGGTGCTGCGGCTGGCACCACTGAACTTCGGCGTCGCCGGCGGCGATATCCGCAGCACCATCCGCATGGACGCACGCCAGCCGCAGATCAGCACTGCGCTGAAGGCGAGCGTGCGCGGCGTTCAGCTGGGCCAGCTGTTCCCCGATGCCAAGCTGGCCGAACAGGCCAAGGGCGGCATCGGCGGTGAGGTGGACCTGAGTGGCCGCGGCAATTCGATCGCCGCGATGCTCGGCAGCAGCAGCGGCAAGGTCGGCCTGGCGATGGGCCGTGGCCATGTCGGCAACCTGGTGATGGAGCTGGCCGGCCTGGATATCACCGAATCGCTGAAATTCCTGGTGACCGGCGACAAGCAGATTCCCCTGCGCTGCGCCTTCGCCGACTTCGGTGTGCGCGACGGCCTGATGACCAGCCAGGCGCTGGCGGTGGACACCACCGACACGATCCTCATCGGCGAAGGCACCGTCAGCCTGCGCGACGAAACCCTGGACCTGCTGTTGAAGCCGCGCCCGAAGGACAAGAGCATCCTGGTACTGCGCTCGCCGCTGCACATTGCCGGCACGTTCAAGGACCCGTCGTTCCGCCCGGACTTCAAGGCGCTGGGCATCCGCGGTGCGGTGGCCCTGGCGCTGGGCAGCATCGCCCCGCCGGCGGCCTTGCTGGCGACGATCGAGCTGGGGCCGGGCAAGGACGCCGACTGCGGCGGGCAGTATGCGAAGTAGGGTTACAGCGTTGTTCGCGGCGCCTGCATTGATGGTGGCTTGAGGGGGACGGGTGACGCAGGCAGGACACGCCGCAAGTACGTCCCTGTAGCAACTGTGTTGACGGAGGGGCCTGGCCCCTCCATGAGACGGGCACGGTAGTGCCGGCCGCTGGCCGGCAGCCTTTTGGGACACGCGCAGGCTGGCTTCAGGCGGGGATCGATCCGCCTTGAGCGTCGCGCACGCGGGCGTTGAGAATCACCAGCATCTTCCGCATCACTGCCACGATGGCCACCTTGCCTTCCTTGCCACGGGCTCGTAGCGACTGGTAAAAATCGCGCAACCGAGGTTCATGCCGCATGGCCGACATTGCCGCCATGTAGAGCACTTGCCGGATTTCGGCTCTTCCACCATGGATGCTTCGTTTTCCTCTCATCGTGCCGCTGTCTTGGGACATCGGGGCTACCCCGACCAAGCTGGCGATGCGCTTGCCAGTGATCCTGCCAAGCTCTGGCAGATAGCTGGCTAGAACTGCCTGCAGCGCAGGCCCTACGCCCTTCATCGACTTCAGCGTCTTCAGTTGAGGCTGCTGACCAACCTGCTCGGCGATCTGCTTGCCCAGACGCTCAACCATCGTTTGGAGGCGGGTGATGTTGCCTTGCAGTAGTCGGCGCAGTTCACGATCAAGCACCATTTCCTGCTGCTGCCGCGCGATGGTCAGGGCGTCCATCGCCTGCCGACGTGTCCGAACGAACTCCCGCATCTTCTGCTGCCAAGACTGCAGCGGCTGATAGGGAGGCAGCTTCACCAGGGAGGCCATCGCGCCAACGCATGGGCATCCAAACGGTCGGTTTTGGCAATCTGACCCAACCCCTGAGCCAGTTTCCGGGCGCGCAAGGCATTGGCACGGGCCACCGGATGACCGGCCTTGTGCAGGAAATCCAGCACCGGCTGCTCATAGCCACCTGTGGCTTCAAGCACGATCTGGCTGGTCGGACGCTTCTTCAGCCAAACATCCAGTTCAGAAAACCCGGACCGGTTGTTGCTGACCTGCAGAGTTTGTCCGTCCGTCGTACCGATATCCAGCTGACGCTTGCTGACATCAATCCCGATCCCGTTCATCACCTGACTCCGTATAGTCTGGTAGGGTCGAGAGCTCCCCCGCTTGCCCAGTCTTATCGCTTCGAGTGGTCGCTCCAGCAACTGTTCGGGCGGATCAAGGGAGATTCCGGCGTGGGCGCCAAGCTACAGGGCGATCGTCGCGATCCTGGCTACGGATCGTCGAGATCCAGGCTCGTACGGCGGCCCACGCCGGCTCTCGACACCTACGCTGACAGATTTCCATCGAGCCCCCATGGATGGGTCTATGGCGTGTCCTGCCCAGCCGCACCCTCCGTCTCCCAACGTGTCAGGAAGGCGCTGCTTTGGCTTTGGCTGTGGCTTTCAGCTTCGAAAAGCGGGCCGGCGGGCCGCAGGCCCGCCAGCGACACCCTCACCCGGCGACGATGTACTGCTGCAGTTGATCCAGCTCCCGCCGCTGCGCATCGATCACCGACTTCACCAGGTCGCCGATGGAGATCACACCCAGCACCTGCGCGCCCTCCACGACCGGCAGATGGCGGATGCGATAATCGGTCACCAACTGCAGGCAATGCTCCACCTGCTCGCCCGGCGACACCGTCACCACCTGCGACGTCATGATCTCTGCCACCGCCGTATCGCGCGAAGAGCGATCACGCAACACGATCTTGCGCGCGTAATCACGCTCGGACAGGATTCCCACCAGCCGCGGGCCGTCCATCACCAGCACCGCACCGATGCCCTTTTCCGCCATCAACCGGATCGCATCGATCACCGCCGCATCCGGCGCGACCGCATGTACTTCAGGAGACTTGCCGTCCAACAGTTGCTGTACCGTGGTCATCTGCCTGCCCTCCCAGGGTGGGTTGCGGGACCGAGTCTGCCACGGACGATGCTAGCCAGGCGTCAACCAGGTACAACGGCCGCTGCTTGGACTCCTCGTACAGCCGCCCCAGGTACTCGCCGATCAGGCCAAGCGCGATCAGCTGCACGCCGCCCAGGAACAGGATCACCGCCATCATCGTCGGCCAACCCGCCACCCGGTCGCCATACAGCGCCGCCTTCACGATCACCCACAGGCCGAACAGGAAAGCGACGGCCGCGGTTGCCAGCCCGAGGTAGGTCGCCGCCCGCAACGGCACGGTCGAGAACCCGGTAATGCCTTCGAGGGCGAAATTCCACAGCCGCCACAGGCTGAACTTGCTGGTGCCGGCCACGCGCGCGTGGCGGTGGTAGGGCACGGCGATCCGCTTGAATCCCACCCAGCTGAAAAGCCCCTTCATGAAACGGTGGCGCTCGCGCATCCCGCGCAGGGCGTTCAGCGCGCGCGGTGACAGCAGGCGGAAGTCCCCGGTATCGGCCGGAATCGGTGTCCGCGAGAGGCGGCCTATCACCCGATAGAACATCGCTGCCGTGGCGCGCTTGATCCAGGCCTCGCCATCGCGGGCCATGCGCGTGCCGTAGACGTTGTCATGACCTTCGCGCCAGCGCGCGACGAACTCCGGCACCAGCTCCGGCGGGTCCTGGCCGTCGGCATCGAGGATCATCGCCGCACCCTCGTGCACCAGATCCAGGCCGGCGGTCAGCGCCGCTTCCTTGCCGAAGTTGCGCGACAGCTTCAGCGCCGATACGCGTGCATCGGCCTGGGCCAGCCCGGCGATCACTTCCCAGGTGCGGTCATGGCTGCCGTCGTCCACATAGAGGATGTGACCGTCGATGTCGGGCATGCCGTCGAGCACCGCGCACAGCCGTGGATGCAGCAGCGGCAGTGCCAGGGCCTCGTTGTAGGCGGCGATGACGAAGGTAAGCCGTTCGCGGGTCATGCCCGGATTGTACGTTGCCGGCACGCGCCCGGCCCGTCGTTCGCCAATTGCAGCGCCGGGCTCAGTCCTCCGACAGATAGGACGCACCACCCAGCTGCCGCGCCTGGCGTTGGATCCACGCGGCCCGCCGCTGCACATACGGCCCAGGCTTTGCCGCGTTGTAGCGACGCGGTGCCGGCAACACTGCGGCCAGGCGCGCGCTCTCGGCCGGGCTCAGCCGAGCAGCATCCTTGCCCCAGAATTTCTGCGCTGCCGCTTGCGCGCCATACACACCATCACCGAATTCGGCAATGTTGGCGTACATCTCCAGGATCCGCTCCTTTGGCCACAGCGCCTCGATCAGCACCGTGTACCAGACTTCCAGGCCCTTGCGGATCCAGCTGCGGCCCTGCCACAGGAACAGGTTCTTGGCCACCTGCTGGCTGATCGTGCTTGCGCCGCGCAGGCGCCCGCCCCTGGCGTTGTGGTCGCGCGCCTTTTCGATGGCCTGCAGGTCGAAGCCGTTGTGGTCGGGGAAGCGCTGGTCTTCGGCCGCCACCAGCGAGATCGGCAGGCTCGGCGCCATCTGGTCGAGGTCGCGCCACTGGTAATGCAGCCGATAGGACCAGTCGGCCTCGCTCAGCGCCTCGCCATAGCGCCACAGCATCACCATGGACACCGGCGGGTCGATGAACCGCAACACCAGCACCTGCAGGCAGCTGAAGGCGGCCAGCAGCACCGGCAGCCACAGCAGCCGCTTCCAGCGCCAGCGTCGCCGGCGCGGCGCGGCCACCACCGCCTCTACCTTGTGCTGCTCTCCCGCTGCCCCCATTACTGGTGCATCCTTCTTCTGTCTGGTTGTCGGCGCATTATCCGGCAACCGCCCCCGTTTACGCGCGATGTGAGCCGATGACCGCCAATCCCGATTCCCTGATCCGTTTCCTGCTCCCCGACGCCGGCGTGCGTGGCGTGCATGTGCACCTGCAGGCCACCTGGCAGGAAATCCTGTCCCATGCCGCTTACCCGGACGCCGCTGCCGAACTGCTTGGCGAGGCCTGCGTCGCCTCGGCGCTGTTCACCGGCCACACCAAGATCGACGGGCGCCTGTCGGTGCAGTTGCGCAGCAGCACCGCGCTGCGCACCCTGTTCGCCGAATGCACCGCCGCCGGCACCCTGCGCGGTATCGCCCAGCTCAGCGAGGGTGGCGACGCACCGCGTGACCTGTCCCGCCTCGGCGATGACGCAATCCTCGCCATCACCATCGAGAACCCCGGCCTGGACCCGCGCGAGCCGCAGCGCTACCAGAGCCTGGTCGCGCTGACTGCGCCGGAACTGGACGAGGCCTTCGAGGACTACTTCCGCCAGTCGGAGCAGCTGCCGACCCGCCTGCTGCTGGCCGCCGACCGCAACGGTGCCGCCGGCCTGCTGCTGCAGAAGCTGCCGGGCGACGAAGGCGACGAGGATGGCTGGGCCCGCGCCAGCGCCCTGTTCGAAACCCTGGGCAAGGCCGAACTGCTGGCGACCCCGGCCGAGCAGCTGCTGCACCGCCTGTTCCACGAGGAGCGGCCGGAACTGCTGGGCGGCAAGCCGCTGTCCTTTGCCTGCTCCTGCTCCTGCTCGCGCGAGCGGGTGGCCGGCATGCTGCAGTCGCTGGGGGAAGAGGAGGCCCGCGCGGCCGCCGAGGCCACCGGCGCCGTCGAGGTGCGTTGCGAATTCTGCGGGCGTGAGTATCACTTTCCATTGACGGAGTTCGGCATACTGTTCCACGGCGCCCAGGGGGCTGTAGCGGCGCCTGAACGACTTCAGTAAACGGCAGTCTTGTACCTGGGGAGGATCAAGGCTTGTTAAGAATTCATAAACACCCTAGGATCGAGTTCCCGTCCCCACGGGAACTTCCGTTGTCCGTCCCTGTCTGAACTGGTCCGATGCGTACCTTCCTGCGTCTACCGCTGGCCCTGCTGATCGCCCTTGGCGCGATCACGGGCGTGCATGCGCAGAGCAAGGACACCCGCACCGTGCTGCCGGTATGGAACAAGGGCAGCGGCAAGGTCGAGGCGCTGCTGTACCTGGAGCCGACCGGCGAACAGGCAGCCGGCGCCCGCTGGCATTTCGGCCGCAATTCGCTGGACGCGGCCTTTGGCCTGTCCTCCGGCGATTCGCTGGGCCTGCTCTGCAACAGCAGCAGCGGCACCAGCATCAGCGGCCTGGCCAGCCATTGCATGCTGGCCAGCCTGGGCGACGAGGATGATCTGAACAGCCGTCGTTTCAGTGGTACCGCCGCGCTGAACCGCGGCAACAGCCGCCTGGGCATCACCGCCGGCACCGGCCGTGAAACCCTGCCCGCCTGGTTGGCGGGCCCGAACAAGACGCCCTCGCTGCGCGCCGAGCAGAACGATCTGACCGTGTTCGCGCAGAAGAACATCGGCCGCGAAGGCTTCGTCTCCATCGCCGGTACCTACGCCAAGGCACGCCTGGTACCGCTGGCCGACGCTTCGCCGGCCATCGTCGATCGCTGGGACAGCAAGAGCCTGAGCATCGGTGCCGGTTACGGCAACTTCACCGGCAGCATCATCGGCCGCGTGGTCGACGTGCCGGGCAAGCCCGGCAAGTGGGAAGGCCTGGGCATCGGCCTGACCTGGCGTACCCCGTGGTCCGGCCAGCTGACCGTCGGCGCCGAGAACGTGATCAGCCGCGGCAAGAATCCATTCTCCCCGCGCAACGAAAGCAACGACGACGGCACCGTGCCGTACGTGCGTTACGAACAGGATCTCTGATCCCCCTATCAGGTTCAGCAACGATATTCCCGAAGGCGCCGAAAGGCGCCTTTTTTGCATCTGCGTGCCTGGCTCGCACTTGCATGAGCGGTATCGACCGCAGAGCGTATCGACATATTGGGATACATATCAGTCGAAACTTTTTTCATCATTCTGCGTTAACAAACGAGGCAGATCAGCACGACCATGCCAGCAACCCGTTGATTGGACTGGGAAAAGCGCGTTTTTACCAAAATCACAGACTTCATTAACACAGCTTTAATTCTTGGCGAACGCCCGTTACTATCGGGTCAGCCTCGCGATTTGGGAGCGCTTTTTCGCTCCCCCGCCGGGCATTAACCCCAGCCAAGATTTCTTGGAGAGAGAGAGCCAATGAAACTCAAGTCCAGCCAGCTGCGTGACGCAGTTGTGATCGCGCTTGTCGCCGGTGCCACCACCGCGACGGCCCACGCCCAGGAAGCCACCAACCTCGACCGTATCGAGGTCACCGGTTCGCGCATCCGTCAGGTCGATACCGAAACCGCCCAGCCCGTCCTGAGCATCAGCCGCGCTTCGATCGAGAAGAGCGGCTTCAAGACGGTTGCCGACGTCCTGCAGAACATCTCTGCCGCCGGCAGCCCGGCCATCAGCCGTTCCGAGCCGCTGTCCTCCGGCGAAGCCGTCGGTGGCTTCTACATCGACCTGCGCAACCTCGGTGCCGAGCGCACCCTGGTGCTGGTCGACGGCAAGCGCCTCGGCGCCAGCGTCAGCGGCCTGCAGGACGTGTCGCAGATTCCGTCGGCCATCGTCGAGCGCATCGACGTGCTGAAGGACGGCGCCTCGTCGATCTACGGCTCCGACGCGATCGCCGGCGTGATCAACATCATCACCCGCAAGAACTTCCAGGGCCTGGAAGCCAACGCCTACGTCGGCCAGTACGGCGAAGGCGACGGCCAGAAGACCAGCTACGACTTCGTGGCCGGCTTCACCGGTGACCGTGGCTCGATCACCATCGGCGCCGAGTACGCCGAAGAAAAGGAAGTGTGGGCCAAGGACCGCTGGTTCAGCCGTTACCCGCGCACCACCTTCCACCCGGCCCAGAACTGGAGCCCGGTCAGCCAGTGGGGCACCATCATCGATCCGGATACCGATGACTGGCTGGTGCTGAACCGCGGTGGCGACTATCGCGACGTCAACCAGTACCACGACCAGGACTTCGCCGGCATCACCGGTGATACCAGCAACTCCAACACGCAGATGCACCTGCTGACGCCGACCAAGCGTCGCTCGGTGTTCGCCAACGTCCAGTACGACCTGACCGACAACATCCGCTTCGTCTCCGACCTGCTGTATACCCGTCGTGAGTCGCAGGCCCAGGTCGCAGGCTATCCGTTGCAGTCCGCGTCGTATGAGCGCCTGGGTGCCAAGTGGGATGCCGACAGCTACTACAACCCCTTCGGCAAGGATATGGGCTTCATGCGCCGTGGCTGGGAAGTGCCGCGCCTGTCGACCAACAAGCTGACCACCTTCCGCTTCACCGGCGCCCTGCAGGGCAGCTTCCAGTTCAATGACAAGTACTTCGACTGGGAAGCCGGCTACATCTACCAGAACTCGGAGAACCAGCAGAGCCAGACCGGCAACTACAACGTGCTGGCGGTCAATGCCGCCACCGGTCCGTCGTTCTTCAACCCGGCCACCGGCCGCGTCGAGTGCGGTACGGCCGCTGGCCTGGTTGACGGTTCCAATCCGATCTATGGCCCGGGCGCCGGCGGCTGCCTGCCGTGGAACCCGGCCATTCCGTACGGCCGTACCGGTGACGGTGGCCTGACCGGCAACCCGGATCTGCAGCAGTTCCTGTTCCCGACCACCAAGAACACCGGTGAAGTCACCACCAAGACCTACTACGCGAACATCGCCGGCAGCCTGTTCACCCTGCCCGCCGGCGACCTGGGCTTCGCGCTGGGTTACGAGTACCGCGAAGACAAGGGTTCGTACAATCCGGACGCGCTGTCGCAGACCGGCTACTCGACCGATCTGGCCGCCGGCCCGACCGGTGGTGGTTACGACGTCAACGAAGTCTATCTGGAGTTGAATGTTCCGATCCTGGCCGACCTGCCGGGTGCCAAGGAACTGAGCTTCAACGCCGCCACCCGTTACTCGAAGTACAGCACCTTCGGCGACACCACCAACAACAAGTTCGGCCTGAAGTGGAAGCCGATCGACCAGCTGCTGGTACGTGCGACCTACGCCGAAGGCTTCCGTGCGCCGACCATCGACAATCTGTACGGTGGCAGCTCGCAGACCTTCGCGTACTTCACCGATCCGTGCGACACCTCGTTCGGCTCAACTGATCAGCCGGGCGTCGCCGCCCGTTGTGCCGCGGCCATCGGTCCGACCGCCAGCACCTTCCGCCAGCTGCGCCAGGGTTATGTGCCGGCCAGCGGTCCGGATGAGCAGACGCCGGATCCGTTCAACGCCGTCTCCAACCCGAACCTGACTCCGGAAAAGTCCAAGTCCAAGACCGTTGGCCTGGTGTGGAGCCCGACCTTCGCCCAGGGCCTGAACATGAGCCTGGACTGGTGGAACATCAAGATCACCAACACCATCGTCACCGACAGCCCGGATGACCAGCTGAACGACTGCTACGTGCTTGGCATCGCCGAGCGCTGCAACTCGTTCACCCGTGATCCGAACCGTCACAACGTGATCAACCTGACCTACGCACCGCGTAATGCCGGTTACCAGGAAACCGAAGGCTTCGACTTCGACGTGGCGTACCGCTTCGAGACCGACAGCTGGGGTACCTTCAGCGCCAACCTGCAGAACAGCTACGTCACCAAGAACGTACTGAAGACCACCAACGCGCAGCAGGTGCCCGTGTCGATCCTCAACGGCTTCGGCAGCAACTTCCGCCTGCGTTCGAACCTGGTGCTGGGCTGGGAGCGTGGCGACTGGGGCGTGACCTGGGGCACCCGCTACTTCTCCAGCGTCAAGGAGCGTTGCTACTACAGCGACGAGTGCAGCCTGCCGGACTTCGGTTCGCCGGATCCGGTGCGTGACCAGCCGATGAACAAGCGTGGCTCGACCATGTTCCACGACGTCCAGGTCTCCTGGAACGCACCGTGGAATGCGACCATCGCCGTCGGTGCGCGCAACGTGTTCGACCACTACGGCCCGCAGATGTACTCGGCACCGAACTCGCAGTTCTCCTACTACGGTGGCTACGACATCGGTCGCTTCATGTACATGCAGTACAAGCAGAAGTTCTGATCGGGAACCTGATCAGCTGATGCAGCAACGGCCCCGAAAGGGGCCGTTGTTCTTTGTGCGCCATGGACGGGCGCTGGCCAGCGCACAACAAAAAAGGCCGCAGCATCGCTGCGGCCTTCCTTCGAGATCATTTCCGGGCACTCATCCGTTCGGAATCAGCGTCTCGATCAGATGCTCGACGTACGCTTCGAAATCCTCGCGCGCCTGCTTGGGCTGCTGCAGCTGCAGCGACAACTGCAGGAAGCCGACATAAGCGGCGTACGCAAGGCGTGCGCGATGACGCGCATCGGTCGAGCTGAGGCCGGCCTGGCGGAACGAGGCGACCAGATAGTCGAGGCGACGCTGCGAGACCCGGTCGATCACCGGCCGCACCATCGGATGATCCAATGCCTTCAGCAGCTCGCTGTAGATGATGTGCGGCTGCACTTCATGCGCCACCATCTGGAACAGCTGGCGCAGGCGCACACGCGGATCCGGTACGTCTTCCAGGCTGCCGAACACCTGTTCCTGTTCGAACAGTTCCCAGCGTTCCAGCGCCGCCTGCAGCAATGCATCGCGCGAAGGGAAATGCCAGTAGAAACTGCCCTTGGTAACGCCGAGCCGCCGTGCCAGCGGCTCTACCGCGACGGCGCCGACCCCTTGTTCAGCAATCAGATCGAGGGCCGCCTGGGCCCAGTCTTCGGCACTCAGGCGGCTGTTGCGGCCGGCGCGCGGTTCGCCGGCGGAAGCGTCAGGTTGATTCATGGGCTGATTTAACCATACGCCGGGGTTCGTTGCAGTACGCGGTTGCGGTCGAAACCGTCGCAGGCCCCTCGGAAGGGTCCCTCCACGCGCATTCTGCAACGCACCATACCGTGCAGTATTGACTTCCCCTCGAAGCTCTCCATACTAGCAAGTATGGTTATGTCCCCAACTCCCGCTGCGTTCCATGACCTGCGCCTGGACGCCGCCCATGGCGCCCGCCTGGCGGCGACCGCCAGCGAGCATGGCCGGCGCGGCCGGGTCCTGTTCGCCCATGGCTTCGGCCAGACCCGCCATGCCTGGAACGCCACTGCCCGCGCACTGAACGCGGCCGGCCTGCAGACGCTGGCCTACGACGCCCGCGGCCATGGCGATTCCGACTGGAATGGCACCGATCTGCCCTATCACGGTGAACAGTTCGCCGACGACCTGATCGTGCTGGCCGGCGAACAGCTGCGCCCGCCGGTACTGGTTGCCGCTTCGATGGGTGGCCTGTTCGGCCTGCTGGCCGAATCGCGCTGGCCGGGCCTGTTCTCGGCCATGGTGCTGGTCGACATCACCCCGCGCTGGGATACCGCGGGTGTCGAGCGCATCCTCGCCTTCATGACCGCCCATCCCGACGGCTTCGCCTCGCTGACCCAGGCCGCCGACGTGATCTCGGCCTACATGCCGCACCGGCCGCGCAAATCCGAGCAGTCGCTGCGTGCGCTGCTGCGCGAGGACGGCCACGGGCGCTGGCGCTGGCATTGGGACCCACGCCTGGTGGCCGAGCTGGCCCGCGACAGCGAACAGCACCAGGACGCACTGGCCGAGGCCGCACGCCAGGTGAAGTGCCCGCTGCTGCTGGTCAGCGGCGGCCGCAGCGACCTGGTCACGCCGCAGACCGTGGCCGAATTCCTGGCGCTGGCGCCGCATGCGCGCCATGTACAGCTGCCGCAAGCGACCCACATGGTCGCCGGCGATGACAACGACGCCTTTACCGCTACTGTGTTGGACTATCTGGACGTGTTGCCCGCAGCGGACGCTGCGGCTTCGTCCGCCACAAACGAGCACGTCACCGGAGCACGCTCATGAGCATCGTTCTTCCCTTCCTCGCCTTGCTGCTGGCAGGCGCCTTCGTCGCCTACCACCGCATGCGGCTGGTTACCTGGACGCTGATCAGCGTGGCCCTGCTGGCCGCCTGCTGGTTCATTCCCTACGTCAACCAGACCGCCACCATCGTCGCTGCGGCGGTGCTGGCGGTGATCGCCGTGCCGCTGCTGCTGCCGTTCATCCGCAAGCCGCTGCTGACCGGCCCGATGATGAAGGTGTTCCGCAAGGTGCTGCCGCCGCTGTCGCAGACCGAGCGCATCGCGCTGGAAACCGGTTCGGTTGGTTTCGAGGGCGAACTGTTCACCGGTGATCCGGACTGGAACATCCTGCTCAACTACCCCAAGCCGCAGCTGACCGCTGAAGAACAGGCCTTCCTCGATGGCCCGGTGGAAGAGCTGTGCACGATGGTCAACGACTGGGAAATCACCCACGTCCACGCCGACCTGCCGCCGGAGCTGTGGGCCTTCATCAAGAAGAACAAGTTCTTCGGCATGATCATCCCGAAGGAGTACGGCGGCCTGGGCTTCTCCGCGCTGGCCCACCACAAGGTGATCCAGAAGCTGGCCTCGGTGTCCTCGGTGGTCAGCTCCACCGTCGGCGTGCCCAACTCGCTGGGCCCGGGTGAACTGCTGGTGCATTACGGCACCCAGGAACAGAAGGACCAGTACCTGCCGCGCCTGGCCGATGGCCGCGAAGTGCCCTGCTTCGGCCTGACCGGTCCGTTCGCCGGCTCCGACGCCACTTCGATCCCGGACTACGGCATCGTCTGCAAGGGCGAGTGGAACGGCGAGCAGGTGCTCGGCGTCAAGCTGACCTTCGACAAGCGCTACATCACCCTGGCCCCGGTCGCTTCGCTGATCGGCCTGGCCTTCCGCATGTACGACCCGGATGGCCTGATCGGCGATACCCGCGACATCGGCATCACCCTGGGCCTGCTGCCGCGTGATACCGCCGGCGTCGAAATCGGCCGTCGCCACTTCCCGCTGAACTCGACGTTCCAGAACGGTCCGATCCGCGGCAAGGACGTGTTCATTCCGCTGACCCAGCTGATCGGCGGTGCAACCATGGCCGGCAAGGGCTGGAACATGCTCAACGAGTGCCTGGCGGTGGGCCGCTCGATCACCCTGCCGTCCACCGCCAGCGGCGGTGCCAAGGCCGGTGCCGCCGTGACCGGCGCCTATGCGCGCATCCGCAAGCAGTTCGGCCTGTCGGTCGGCCGCTTCGAGGGCGTGGAAGAAGCGCTGGCCCGCATCGGCGGCAAGGCGTACAAGATCAGTGCGCTGTCGCAGGCCACCGCCGCTGCGGTTGACCGTGGCGATGTGCCGTCGGTGCCGTCGGCCATCGCCAAGTACCACTGCACCACCATGAGCCGTGAAGTGATCTCGGACATGATGGACGTGATCGGCGGCAAGGGCATCATCCTGGGGCCGCGCAACTTCGCCGGCCGCAGCTGGCAGGCCGCGCCGATCGCGATCACCGTGGAAGGCGCCAACATCATGACCCGCAGCCTGCTGATCTTCGGCCAGGGTGCGATCCTCTGCCACCCGTGGGTGCTGAAGGAAATGAAGGCCGCGCAGGATCCGGATACCCGTGCCGGCCTGCAGGAGTTCGACCGCAGCCTGTTCGGCCACATCCGCTTCGGCATCTCCAATGCCGTGCGTTCGTTCTGGTTCGGCCTGACCGGCGCGCGCTTCGGCGCCGCCCCGGGCGACGCCTACACCCGCCGCTACTTCCGCAAGCTGGACCGTTACTCGGCCAACCTGGCGCTGATGGCCGACATCTCGATGATGACCCTGGGCGGCAAGCTGAAGTTCAAGGAATCGCTGTCCGGCCGCCTGGGCGACGTGCTGAGCCATGTCTACATGACCAGCGCCATGCTCAAGCGCTACCACGACGAAGGTGCACCGCAGGCCGACCAGCCGCTGCTGGCCTGGGCCTTCCATGACAGCGTGCACAAGATCGAAGAGTCGCTGTCGGCCGCGCTGCGCAACTTCCCGATCCGTCCGATCGGCTGGCTGATGTGGGCGCTCATCTTCCCGTTGGGCCGTCGTGCCGAGGCTCCGGGTGATCGCCTGAGCCGCCGCGTCGCCGCCCTGCTGATGGCGCCGAATGAAGCCCGCGACCGTCTCGCCAATGGCGTGTTCCTGACCCCGTGCGAGAACAACCCGGGTGGTCGCATCAACAGTTACCTGAGCAAGGCGATCATGGCCGAGCCGGTGGAGCGCAAGTTCCTCAAGGCGCTGAAGAGCAAGGGCATCGAGGCGCTGGACTTCAAGGCGCAGCTGGACGAAGCCGTGGCCGAGGGCGTGATCACCCAGGACGAGCGCAGCCTGCTGGAAGAGCTGCGCACGCTCACCCTGGACACCATCACCGTGGACGACTTCGACACCCACGAACTGCGCGCGGCCAGCTACTACGACCGCCAGCACAAGGATCCGCATTCGCAGGCGGCCTGATCGCCCGCGACACGCGTTGCCTTCGACGGCGGGCCTCGGCCCGCCGTCGCGTTATCCGCCGACCGGAATACCCCTCATGTCCACGCCCCTGCTCTCGCTTTACCAACGCCTGCAGCGCTGGCCCGCCGGCACCTGGCTGTTCTCGCGCGCGGTGTGTTTCAAGGCGCCCTACTTCGCCAGCATCGCGCCACGCATCACCCGCCTGGAACACGGTCGCTGCGAAGGCACGCTGGCCGATCGCCGCAGGGTGCGCAACCACATCGGCACGGTGCACGCGATCGCGATGTGCAACCTGGCCGAACTGACCGCCGGGTTGATGGTCGATGCATCGCTGCCGAAGGGCATGCGCTGGATCCCGAAGGGGATGCAGGTGCAGTACCTGGCCAAGGCACGTGGCACGCTGCAGGCGGTGGCGTTGCCGGCACAGCCGATTGTCGTCGCGGCCGAGGGCTATGCGCTGCCGGTGACGGTGAGCGTGCGCGACCGTGCGGGCACGGAGGTGTTCAGCGCGGTGATCGACATGTGGATGTCGCCGGCGAAGTAAGTTCCCGCGAACGGCGCAGCCCCTCGTGGGTGGA
>NZ_JAOCGL010000055.1:0-25876 GCF_029842485.1 Stenotrophomonas sp. GD03777 | reverse complement strand
GGAAATAAGCTTCGTTGTCGCCGGTGCGCATCAGCTCGATGAAGCGCACGCTGAAGGGGCGGTCGCGCAGGTAGTCCATCCACTGCGGCAGCTCGTCGTCGTTCAGGCCGCGCAGCAGCACCGCGTTGAGCTTGATCGCCGGTAGGCCCAACGCCTGCGCCAGCGCCAGGCCCTGCTGGATCTCCGGCAGGCGGTCATGGCCGGTGATGGTCTTGAAGCGTTCGCGCTGCAGGCTGTCCATGCTCACGTTCAGCGCAGTCAGGCCCGCCCGGTGCCAGCCCGGCAGGCGCCGCGGCAGCAGCGTGCCGTTGGTAGTGATGGCCACCTTGCGGATGCCCGGCACCGCCGCCACGGTGGCGATGATCTCGTCCAGGTCCTTGCGCAGGCTGGGCTCACCGCCGGTCAGGCGGATCTTGCTCATGCCCAGCGCGGCAAACGCACGCACCAGCCTTGCGATTTCATCCACCTGCAGGAAGCGCGGGCGGCCATCGGCCTGGTAACCGTCGGGCAGGCAGTAGCTGCAACGGAAGTTGCAGGCTTCGGTCAACGACAGGCGCAGGTACGGAAAGCTGCGTCCGAAACCGTCGGTGAGTTGGCTCATGGCTGGTCCACCTTGTTGCTCCACCGTCTTGCCTGTGCCCGGAACGGCCCGGATACCCTCGCCTGCTGGAACGATTGCCAGAGTACGCGGCCTTCAGTTCCATCGGCATGACTTAAATCAATCGCGTTCGGCCCCGCGCGGAAGGCGTTGTGGCAGCATGCGGCTTTCCGTGCAGCGGGCGTGTGACAACCCTCATGATGATGAACGATTTCCAGCAACTGCTGCACGCCGCCGGCGAGCAGGCTGAACCGCAACGCCTGCTGTTCGTATTCGTGCGCGCCGAGCTGCCCGAATCGCCCACCAGCGACCAGCGCGACCGGCATGACCGCCGCGAGGGCGGCACCCTGTCGCCGGTGCTGTGCGTGGACAAGCTGCCGGCCGAGGTGCCCAGCTTCCAGGCGCTGGCGGCCGAATCGACCACCACCGGCATCGACTGGGACCTGGTGTTCGTAGCGGCGCTGGATGGCCGTGGCGGTTTCGCGCCGAACAGCGACGAAGCCGCGCGCCCGTTGCAGCTGATGGTCAACGCCATCCATGACGGTCAGATCGGCCGCTTCGCCGCCTTCGACCGTGGCGGCGAGCCCGTTCAGTTCTATTGAGCCACCAGCTGCAGGGTCAGGAAGAAGATCACCAGCACGGTGTTCAGCCCCCAGGCCACGGTCAGCCCGCGCGCCGCCACGCCCAGGTTGGGGTTGTGCGCGGTGGGCGCCGCCCGCCAGACCGCCGGGATGATCCAGCCGGTATAGAGCAGCAGCACGGCAAATACCCCCAGCAGCAGCGGGGTGCGCTGGTTGGCCAGCGCCCAGAGGGCCACCGCCCACAGAATGTTGCTGGGAATGACGCCCTGCAGCCAGAACACACTCCACAGGCGGGAACGGCCTTGGGTGTCGGGGGTGGGGTGCAGCGAAGCGGTGGCGGTCATAAGTCTCCTTCTGTTTAGGAAACGTGCTGAACAAGCCTGCGCTTGGTGGCTGGGAACGTCAACCCGAGTCGCACGTCACGCTTTGGCGCCTGTAGACGCGGGCCATGCTCGACACAGGTCGCTCCCCGCAGAGCCTGTCGTCATCGCCCCTCCCCCTTTGTTCCCTAACGCCCCCCAACCTCGACATCTGTCGCAGATTGCACGGTGCGGGCGGACCGCCGCGCCAGCCAGCGCTGGCAGTGCTTAACAGCATGGGAGAATGCCGAAAGCGTCTCCAATCGAGTGATGTTTGCAACTCTTCTGATTGGCATTGCACAGCGCCAGGGGCTCAGATGGCGTGCCACCGGAAAAGGGTGGCCGGGTTTCGAATCCCGAGTTGGTCCTGAGTGATTGCGCTTGCCAGTCGGCGTCCACATTCCGTGGCGCCGGCTGGCAATCCGTCTGCCGGCTATGGCGGGCGGTGCGTGGGGGCGTTCGCGCCCACCGGCTTGGGACCAACCCGGATTCGAACCACGTACCGCCCGCCACTTTTATGGGTGGCGGCTACCGATTGCCCTGCACGGAGCCTTGCCATGAACGAGTCGGACTTCCCGCATCTGCACGCCTACTGCAGCACCGCCGGCGACGACGGTTCGCCACAAGCCGCGCCGCCAGTGGACAGGAACACCTTCATTGCCAACCTCCACCGCATCGGCTCCGGTGCGGCGGCCGACGGGCAACCCTGGCCGGAGCGTCACCAGCTGCCCGGTCGCTGCCTGGCCCTCGCCGATGCCGATTGCGCGCTGAGCGGGTTGCGGGTGGTGCTGGAAATGCTGCTGGCGGCGGAGCGCACCCGGCAGAACGGCGAACCCGGGCAGTACGTGGGCGACCGGGTGATGGAGGGGTTGGTCATGGCTTGCCAGTCGCTGTGCGCCCAGGCGGTGGGGCGGTTGCAGCCCGAAGGGTGAATGTCATGTGCAACGCCCTTCAGCGAGAACCGCCTTCCACCCGACATGCCAGCGGCGTAGCGCCCTTCGCCGAGGGAATCGCGAGTACATTCCAGCGCTCGGCCAAGGTGCGTTCGACGCGGAAAGAAAATGACCGTGCCTCGGCGGGCATCTTCCCTTCAGAGAAGCCGATGGCTATCTCGAAGCGATCCAATCCGAAGTTCCCCGCCTCCAGTCCAGAGCCATCTTCCCGCTTCACTCCGACGTAGACGACAGGGCGCTTCACGTCCACCTTTGCTCTGGCAAGCTGGCGATCCAATTCAGCGCTGCCATCGAAGTACTGCATTCCTTCGTCGTTGGCGATAGAGCTGAGGGTCTGCTTGAACCGATTCACGCCCTCTTGGTCATGCACGCAGAACTGGATCATCTTGAAGGGCCGCTTTCCTACAGCCCATGCGCCGCCAGAGAATCCAAGTCCGACTCCAATCAGAAGTAGTGCTGTCAGGATCCTCACCATCATCAAGGCCCCAGTTTGCAGAGTGTGGCGGACAACGTCGCCGCAGGGCCAAAAATCATGACCCCAAACACATCTCCGCTCGGTCTTCTCAGGCCGCTTCCCTTGGATGAGGGAGACCTTGTCGGGGGTGAGGAATCTTGGCACGGAATGTCCTTCAGGGCACTGCACCCGCCATCGGCAGATGCTCGATCCGCCATGTCCTGGCGTAGATGAGAATGACGCTTCCGGTCGAGGTGGTCTCGATACGGAAACACTTCAGGCCGGACAACGGATAGCCGACCGCCTTCCAACGATCAAGAAGATGAGCAAGCCCCGGCTCGTCGTCCTCGACCCTGGCGAACTCTATTCCCTCCTCCCCCAGTACGCCGAAGTTCATGAGCGCCGAGCACCCGTAGGCTTCCGAGAAGCAGACGGTTGCCTGCCGGCCGTCCGGCCAGCGCACGTGGACCTTTACCTCGTCGCATACGCCAGGTTTGCTCCTATCAATGTTGATGGCCAGCAACGTGGCGTCACACCATTCGAGAGAGTTGAAATCTTGGTTCATCTACTGGAATCCACCAGATGCATACCACGGTGGTGCGACCTCGTCCGCCCCTTCCTCTCTCTCACCACTCCTGAAGCTCCCCAAGGTTGAGATCCCGAGCATAGGAGCGCCGACTACTGATCAGCACCGGCTTGGATGCGAACCTCCGGCCGTCCGAGCATTCAACGGCGAATTGGTAGCTCTGGGGTTCCGGCCCTGCAACGACCATAATGGGGACCGCGAATGTGCTTCCAACCGGTTTCGACGAAACTACACCTTCGCCCTCCCCGAGCATGCTCAGCTCACAATCGAGAGCGCGAACGTCACCCTGACCAGGCGGCACGCTTCCCGAGACGCGCACGATCATATCGCCACCCAATGTTGCACAGCCGGCCAGAACCAGACCGGCCATGACAGCTGCGGCACACCTCACCTTTCGCATCCTCGGATCCTCAGTACGCACTGCGACGTCTCACGCATACAACCATTCAGGTACGCATCAACCTCATCAATAGATACCCGCCATGATACGAATGTAGTCGTCGAGCGAATCCACCCGCCGATTGACTGCAATACCCCGTTCTTTCGCGAGCGATTGAAGCTCGAATATTAAAACTCCATACCCCGAGTCCCAGCCATCAGCTTCACCAGGCGACAGTTCCTTCGAAAATCGATCTCCAGGACGGAGCTTCCCGGAGGGCAAACGAAGCTCGTCTGCAACATGCTCCAGCAGCTCCACTACGGTTTCCTGATCCAGGCCACTGTCCGCATAGTATTGGTCATAGAAGCCAGTTGGCGACAGCGCCTCTCTTTCTCTCATTTTCTCTTTCATTTCCATTCGCCTCCATCCACCGCCTGCGCTGCAGCCGCAATAGAGCATGGAGCCGACATCCCAGATCCCCTCCCATACAGTCGTCATCACGGCCACGCGCCCCAGGACCTGCCGGAACCTGCGATGCTCTGACAGCGCCTTCCCATTCGCGAACATGGCCAGTGGCGAGGTCGATGTGACCCATGCCCGACCTCGACGCTCGGCCGGAAAGTAGCGAATCAGGCACCGGGAAAGGACATCGCAAAGTGCCAGCCACGCATTTCGCTTCCCAGGCGAGACCGCCCAGCCACTTATAGCGCTATTCCGCTGTAAACAAGGCCCAGCTCTTCATCGCGCATGACCCAGCGACCAACATCACCCTCCGGGCACAGATAGAACTTCCCGGAGTAGCTTGATGCTCGTGACCACGCGCTGCGGGCAAACTGAGGAAATCTCCGCATGACTCGCGCGCCGAACAGCTCCGGCCTGCTCACCAGCCTACATTCTCCGGGCAAAGTAAGAACCCCGCTGGTCAGGTGGAAAACCAGCCACGATTCATTTGTGTCAATGTCGTGCGACTCGCGTATATTGACTGCATCTTCTGGCAACCATGAAGGCAACCATTTGGATTCACCGATTGCTTGCCTTGAGACGGCTTGATTGCGGTCTGCATACTCGGTGCTGGCAACTTCCATGCAACCAGAAAGTGCGATTGACAGCGTCACGATTGGGAGCAGCTTGGGGGCGTACATCTGAGGCATCCGAGTCATCAGCAAGGGAAGTTTCCACCGGGTCGATAGCTCCCGCACATCTGCGAGCAACTCCGCGTACGGCTCATTTGTCCAGATGATCGTCCGAGGCGGTTTGCCAGCTGATCCGCAGCGGAGTCAGCGGTGGAGTCGCCCTTGATGTTTTGATCGAACCACTATAGTTATCGAACCACTATAGTTGTAGAACCACCCGCTCGCATCCGTGGCCTGCTGGCCCGGGAAGCGCAACGCCAGCTCGAACACCACACCATCGCCATCCGGATCGGCACTCGGAAGCTGGTTGCCGAATACCTCGCTCTTGTTGCTCCACTCCCAGATCGCCACATCGCGCACCGGATCGATCACCACGTGCGGTGTGCCCAGATGATCCGACTGCACGTAGGCCAGCTCCGGCACGCCGGTAGCCGGCACATTGATCAGCGCCACCGGGTAGTTGTCCAGCCAGATGGCCAGCTGCTCCGCCTGGCCGGTGGCCGAGTAGTTGCCCAGCCACTGCCCTGCTTCGTCGTACAGGGTGATCTGCGCTACGCCACTACCCGAGGTAGGCAGCACGCGCACGCCGCGATGGTTGTAACCGTAGCTCTCAATTGTGGCGTCACCCAACTTCACCGAGCTCATGCGGTTGGCATCGTTGCAGGTGAAAGAGAAGCCCCGCGTGGCGGGGCTTCGGATATGCAGCCCACTTAAATTCCTCCTGCACCAAGAAACAGGAGCATCAGCAGAGTAAATAATTGCAGCCCCGCAACGATGATGGCTAACCATTTCGGAATCCTGCTCGCGAACAAAAACATGATCACGTTAAGCCCTACAAACATAGCCGGTATTACAACGTAAAATGTCGCATCTCCAAGATACGGATATGGGAAGCCTCTCACAGCGCCCGGGTAGCCGGGAGCATCTCGTCCTGCGACAGCAATGAATCCCAAAATAGATTTTACGAACCATACGAGCAGAAACAGAGCGAACACCAATCGGCGCCTTGAGCCCTTCTTTAGCACATTATTCATGGCCCCAAAGACCTCGCAGCGCGGGAACCGAGATACTCAAAAATCATCGGCCCCATAAGCTTATTCATGATCGGATTCGGCCCGATAACAGCTCCAACGATATGCGCACCCACCACACCGCTCCTCTGTTGAATTGAAATAGTGACCGATCCGCCAATTGGTGACCTGGCAAAGCCACATTCTTGATGGTTCTCTCGCAAGGATCAACGGTCTGATTGATCGGATTTCCTTTTATCAGACTTGGCAGCACAAGGTAGCGGCTTCCGTCTTGCTGGCCCGGGAAGCGCAATGCCAGTTCGAACGCCACACCATCACCATCCGGATCGGCACTCGGAAGCTGGTTGCCGAACACCTCGCTCTTGTTGCTCCACTCCCAGATCGCGACATCACGCGCTGGATCGATCACGACACGCGGCGTGCCCAGATGATCCGGCTGCACGTAGGCCAGCTCCGGCACGCCGGTAACCGGCACATTGATCAGCGCCACCGGGTAGTTGTCCAGCCAGATGGCCTGCTGTTGCGCCTGGCCCGTGGCCGAGTAGTTGCCCAGCCACTGCCCTGCTTCGTCATACAGCGTGATCTGGGCAGTTCCACCGGCAGGGGTACGCAGCACGCGCTCGCCGCGATGGTTGTAGGCGTTGCTTTCCTGCACGGCATTACCCTGCTTCACCGCGTTCATGCGGTTGGTATCGCTGCAGGTAAACGATCTGCTGTCAGAGCGTGGTATTCCCTGCTGCATTAGGGCTGCGTGCAGCGCGACGATTCGCTACCGTCCGCTGCCCCAGGAGCTGCCACCCACTGATCGATCCGTCTGAACAGACCACGCCTCCAAAAGATGCTGCGCGCCGGATTCACCACCATTCTTCAGTACAGAAAGAATCGCATCTAATCTACTTTTAATAGCATTGGACATTGGCAACTTCAAAAGCGTCTTCAGCGTCGCGTCCGCCGCCACGAAATCGCCAAGCCGGATGGCGGATATGTATTTTACCCATTCCGAATAGTCGCTTGTGAAGTCAAGACTGTCGACATAGAGCAACAAGTCTGCCGCCGTTCTCACTGTCTCAAGCTTTTTGGCATGCGCCTCATGCATTCCACAGAAAAAACCTTTATCCACTTCCGCGCTTGCAATCCTCTGACCTAGAGACATGTGCAGGTAGGGCAAATCATCATATGTCGGAATTACGAAGGTCCATACATAGGTAGAGGATGGCGCAGGATCCAACGTGAAACCTGAGATAACATCGCGCGTATGTAACGCAATCAAAAAATTGCCAACGACTCGCAGACCGCTCCTCTTGGCCTCGCGCTTCATTCTCCAAAGCGCAATGGACTTCATGCTAGGGCGCCGACTGTTCAGAAGAACCAGAGGCGGCGCCTGGCTGGCGATCGTACAAAGCGATAAATGCCTCCCAGCCGAATTCCTTCTCAATGGCTTGCCGCACCAATCCCGAAGTCGCGAACCAAGAGGTATTGGTATGCATGTCAAGACCTTCAGGGCCGAACTCGTCCAAGAGGTAGAGCATCTTTCTTCTAGACATCTTCGCCCTCTCGTCCCGAAGAATTGCGCGACGATGTTTTTTCATAAGCAGTCTGAATTGCTTGGCCGTTGTAACACCTAGCCGCGCAAGCTCATCCAGCAGTTCTTCGGGCTCGAAATCACCATAGTCGTGCCGGCGATGGAACAGACTCCCCACTATTTTTCTTAGAGCCCTTGCGGTCAAGGGCGCCAAGTCAATCTTCGCTCGCGAATGCAATGACTTCACTATCAACTCCACGTCCTGTCATCTACAGGCATGCTGCGAACCATCACGGAATCCAGGCCGCATTGTGCCTGGAACCATGAAGATCGACGGATCACTGCCTATCACTGCAAATTCAACGACGGCCCCTCAGTTGAACACATCGCTACATTGGGTCCGGCGAAGTCAACATTGCCACAGACCTCAGGGAACAGAGTACAGAGCGTCTTGCAGGAGGCAAGGTCGCCATTCTCACAGGCTACCTGAAGGGCAACCCGGAGGACCAGACCCGGCCCGATTGCCTTTGGGGGAAGCAGGTAGTGCGGTCTCTTTTTGTACTTCGGCTTGCCTGAATGGCCATCCAGCTGCCAACCCCATCCTGGCCGCTTGGGATCATCCTTCCAATGCTTATCCGGGTTGCCTGTGCCATCTGGCGAGCGAGTCAAATTGCGCTCACCTTTGCGTCGCGACATTTCCCCTAGAGGATCAACATAGGACAGAGGATTGCTTTCAGCGTAAGAGAATGTGGAGATGCCGCCATCCAGACCGATGGGATCACTCTGAGAGTAGCGCCCCACGGATGGGTCGTACTCGCGCTGATAGTTGTAGAACAACCTACTCGCACTCGTTGCCTGCTGACCCGGGAAGCGCAGTGCCAGTTCGAACGCCACACCATCCCCGTCCGGGTCTGCACTCGGAATCTGGTTGCCGAATACCTCGCTCTTGTTGCCCCACCCCCAGATTGCAACATTCCGCACCGAATCGATCACCACGCGCGGCGTACCCAGATGATCTGGTTGGACGTAGGCCAACGCCGGCACGCCGGTAGCCGGCACATTGATCAGCGCCACCGGGAAGTTATCCAGCCAGATGGCCTGCTGCTGCGCCTGGCCCGTGGCCGAGTAGTTGCCCAGCCACTGTCCTGCCTCGTCGTACAGCGTGATCTGCGCCGCGCCACCGGCCGGGGTGCGCAGCACGCGCTCACCGCGATGGTTGTAACCGTAGCTTTCCAGCACGGCATCACCCTGCCTCACCGCGTTCATGCGGTTCGCATCGTTGTAGATGAACGTCTTGCTGCCGATGCTGGTGGTATTCCCCGCTGCGTCATGGTTGCGTACCTCGCCATCCACCGCAGCCAGGCGATGGCTGGTTGGGGGATAGGTGTAGCTGGCGGTGCCTGCCGAAGTGGTCAGCGGGGTGCGATTACCGGTGGAGTCAAGATTCTCAAGCCCCCCCCCCCTTCGAAGAGGGGGCTGAGAAGGCACGCTACTCTTGTGATCCACCAGCCAAATGCTGCTTTCTCCTCAAGGCAACGAGAAAGAAGGCTGTCGCAGCTAGCAACGCGCCACACGCATCCCATATTCGGTCAAGCCACAGCATCAAAGTGAAAATGGCCAGCCACATTACAGATAGTGCAAGAAACCATCCGCGCGTCAGCTTCACAGGGCTCAATACACAGTTTGAATTCCAACCATAGCGCAGACGATACCCAATGCAACCCAATAGATTGCCGGCATCCCTTCCTCCAACTGCTGCAACGCCGGCGACAAAGGGCAAAAGCAGCGTCAGATCCGACGCACCAGATGCCGGCAAGGTCAGCCGCGTTGATAGGGGGGCGGAAGAACCCGCAGCGCAGGCGCAGCGACCTCATGCACCATGACTTCCTGCACAGGGAGCAGGTGTTATACCTCACTACATTACCAGCACGACCCGTCGCGAGGTCGCCAGGCTGTGGCACTCCGCTGCAGACCTGACCCATCGGAAGGACTGGCACGCGCACGGCCCAGGGGAACGGCAATGAAGAGCAGCCGAGTGACGTTGTGGGCGCTGGCCGCGATGATGGCCGCAGTGGGCACCGCGCACGCAGGGGAAATCCAGGTGGATCGAGGCGCTTACGCACTGCAGGCCGAAGAAACGGGGTCAGGCCCGATCACCGTGGTCTTTGAATCCGGTTTCGGCCAGGGCGCGGGCGCCTGGAAGGAGGTGGTCGCGGGTCTGGGGCGCGACTATCACAGCATCACCTACGCCCGTGCGGGACTCGGCAAGTCCGGCAGCGACGGTCACCCCAAGCGCATCGATGCGCATCTGGCCGACCTCACGGCCGTGATCGATACGCTCGCTCCCGGTCGCCGCGTGGTGCTGGTGGGTCACTCCTATGGCGGCCTGCTGGCCACGGAGTTTGCACGCCGCCATCCGGAGCGACTGCAGGGCCTGGTGCTGGTGGACCCGGCCACGATGGGGCAGCGCCATGCGTTCAAGCAGGCCGACAGTGCACGCGTGCAGGCAGACGATGCCCAGCTGCAGGCAATGCTGCCGCCGGCCATGGCCGCCGACTATGCCGTGCTGACCGAACAGCTGGATGCACCCGGTGCGGAAACCCCGCGCACGATGCCGGACGTGCCGGTAGCGCTGCTGACTGCAACCCAGCTGGCTGCCGAACCGCTGTTCTTCGAAGAGACCGCAGCGGGCAAGGCGCTCTGGAAAGCACAGCACGCCCTGCTCTTCTCAGGATTCACGCGCGGCTCGCATCGCTACCTGGCGACCGGGCACACCCTCCAGCGCGAGGATCCTGCTGCGGTGGTGGCCGCGATTCAATCTGTCTCAGGCACTTTAAAGTAGCTGTTCCAGGCAGGGGCTTCCCCCGCTGTTCCCTGCTACTGCCCACGCAGGCGCACCGCAAAGTACCGCGCCGGGGAAAGGCCAAGCGCCTTCTTGAACATCGTGATGAAGGCCGTCACCGACTCATAGCCCAGCGTCTCGGAAACGCGTTGTACGGGTGCACCGGCGGCGAGTTCCCGAATGGCGATGAGCAGGTGCAGTTGCTGCCGCCAGCGCCCGAAAGACAGTCCCGTTTCCCGTTCGATGAGGCGGGTCAACGTGCGCTCGCCCAGGGCCAGGCGCACGGCCCACTGGCCGATGGTGCTGCGGTCTGTCGGATCCGCAGAAAGCGCCGCAGCCAGCGCACGCACCTTCGGGTGATGGCTGACCGGCAGCGACAGATGCTCAGCCGGCATCTGTACCAGCTCGTCCAGCAACACCCGCGCCAGCCGGTCGGTGTGGCTGCCATGCGGATAGTCCAGCGGCGCGTCGGCCAGGTGCAGGATCATCTCGCGCAGCATCGGCGAGATGGCCAGCGTCACGCACTGCGCCGGCAGGTCGACGATGCCGGGCTCGACGAACAGGTAGCACAGGCGCGCGTTTGCGGTGGCGCGGTTGCTGTGCGGCATGCCGCCCGGAATCCAGACGCCACACTGGGGCGGCACGATCCACAGCGCATTGGCCACTTCGCAGGTCACCGCCCCATGCAGCGCAAGAATGAGCTGGCCCTTTCGATGCTCATGCACCGGAATTTCCGCGTCGTGCTCGGCCACCTGCAGGCGGCTGGCAACCGCCGGGCGATCGGTCTCGTCCGGGTCCAGGTCAAAGCCGGGGAGCGAAATGCGAGCCATTCTCACATTGACCGGTTTTAGCGATTGATTGTCATTGTAGCGAAATTCGCCAGTGCGGCCGATCACTAGCATGAGCCGCATGCACTCCCCCTCCCCGTTCCGCCCCCACGTGTTCCAGGCAATTGCCCGATTGAAAAGCCCTGCCCTCAGGACCGACCAGGAGGCGGTGCTCTTCTCGCTCAAATGCCTGCTCGCCGCGTCGCTGGGGCTGTATGTCTCTCTAAGGATCGGCCTGAATCGCCCGTTCTGGGTGATCGGCACGGTCTATCTGGTATCGCAGCCTCTGTCCGGGGCGACACTCAGCCGCGGCCTGTTCCGCCTGCTCGGTACCGTGGGCGGGGCCGTCGCCACCGTCGTGCTGGTGCCGCGTTTCGCCAATGCACCCCTGGTGCTGAGCGCCGCGCTCGCCACCTGGATGTCGCTTTGCCTGTATCTGGCGATGCTCGACCGCACGCCACGTGCCTATGCGTTTCTGCTGGCCGGCTATACCACCAGCCTGATCGGGTTTCCTGCGGTGATGGTGCCGGCAGACGTGTTCACCATCGCCATCACGCGGGTGCAGGAAATCGCCATCGGCATCCTGGCGGCTACGCTGGTACATGGGCTGGTGCTGCCGCGCCGGGTTTCGTCGCGCGTGCACGCACGGGTCGCTGCCGTGCTGGATGACGCGGAACGATGGACACGGGACATGCGCGCCGGCGCATCGGACACGGTGCTGGCGACGGACCGCTCGAAAGTGGCGGCCGACCTGCTCGAGCTGCATGTGCTGTCGATCCACCTGCCCTTCGACAGCGCCCACGGCGTGGCCCAGGTGCAGATCCTGCGTGCCCTGCATGACCGGATGCTGGACGTGCTGATGCTGTCCAGCGCGGTGGAAGATTCCATCGACCGGCTGCGTTCACCACAGGCCGGCGCGATGGATGCAACGGGCTGGCGCGATCTGCTACAGGCCGGCCTCGCCGCGCAACAGACGGAGCTCGACCTCGCCCACGCCGACTGCCGCGTGCTGCAGGCGCAACTGCACACTGCCCGTCCCGACTGGCGCCGGCATGTACCTGCCCGCCTTGCGCGACATGTGCAGGGTGCGGTACTTCACCAGGATCATCGGCTTGCCCTGCGCAGCGCGCTGGGCGCGTTCGTCGGCATCCTGCTGAGCTGCATTCTGTGGATCGCTACCGGCTGGTCGGAGGGCGCCACGGCGGTGTCCATCATCGGCACGGCGTGCGTGCTGTTCGGCACGATCGAAGCGCCAGCGCCGCATGTCATGCGCTACCTGGTCGGCTCCGCCATCGGTGTCGCCGTCGGTCTTGTGTACGCCCTGGTGATCATTCCTTCGCTGTCGGGTATCGCCGGCCTGGTCGCCGCGCTCGCGCCGGTGCTGCTGCTGTGCGGATCGTTCCTGGCCCGGCCGCCCTTCATCATGGCCGCGCTGGGCGTGGTGCTGACCTTCCCGCTCATCGCCGGCCTGGGTGCGACCAATGCGATCAACATCGTCGGCGCACTCAACAACAGCGTTGCGTTGTTCATCGGTACGACGGTGGCACTGTGCAGCATGCAGCTGTTCCAGACCGCCGATGCGGGCCGCAACCGCGCACGGCTGGAGCGTTCGATCCGTCGGGATATCGCACGACACGCCGCCGGACAAGGTGATGTGACACGCGCCTGGCTCAGCCGCATGCTGGATCGAATCGGGCTGCTCGCTCCCAGGCTGCAGGGCCGTTCCAGCGCCGCGCACGACCTGCGGGCATTGTTTGCGGATGTTCGTGCGGCACGTGCATCCAGCCAACTCCGCGCACTGGACAAGTGCCGGGACAACCCACACGTTCGGGCACTTCATGCGGCGCTGATCGAACGCGTCGCCGCACATTTCAGGATCCGCTCGCACGCGCCACGCAGTGTCGATGCCCATCTTCTGGAACTGCTCGACCGCATGCGCGAGGCCGCGACGGCCAGCAGCGGGGCTGATCGGGATCACCTGTTGCATCTGCTCTGCGGGCTACGTCGCGACCTGCTGGTACCCGCGCTCACCCTTCGGCACTGACCTCATGTTTTCTGATCTCTCCATTGATGGCGTGCTGATCCCCGGCCTGCTCGCCGTGGCCGTCGCCGCGCTGGCGCTGTCGGTACTGACCTCGCGCCTGCTCGCCAGTCTCCGCCTGTACCGCTTGTTCGCCGCGCGACCATTGGTGGGCCTGTCCCTGTTCGTGATCCTGGCGGAGCTGATGATCCGGCTTTCGCCCCTGCTCGAGAAATGAAATGAAACACCTGCTTGCCGTCATCGGGCGCTGGAGCGCTACGCTGCTTGTATTCGCGATTGCTGTCGTTGCCGCACTGTCCATCTGGAAGCGTTACGAAACACGCCCGTGGACGCGCGATGGGCGGGTGCGCGCCGACGTGGTGCGCGTTGCGTCGGACATGGGGGGATTGGTCACCCAGGTGCTGGTGCACGACAACCAGCGGGTGAGCGCCGGACAGCTGCTGCTGGTGCTGGACCAGCCGCGCTTCGCTGCCGCACTTGAGAAGGCCGACGCAGCGGCCAGCAGCGCACGCGCCACGCTGGCACTGGCCCGCCGCGAATCGACGCGGGACAACGCACTGGGCAACCTGGTCGCTTCGGAAACCCGCGAACGCAATGCCGCCAAGGTCGATACCGAGCTGGCCGCCCTGGCGCAGGCGCGGGCCGAACAGCGCGTTGCCCGGCTCAATGTGCAACGCACCGAGGTGCGTGCGACCACCGATGGCATCGTCACCAACCTGGACCTGCACGCGGGCGACTACCTGCAGCCGGGGGCACAGGCGCTGGCGCTGATCGACACCCGCAGCCTGCGCATCGAGGGCTATTTCGAGGAAACCAAGCTGGCCTGCATCACCGAGGGCGATGCCGCCGTGGCCCGGCTGATGGGCGACGACCACGACGTGCGCGGGCACGTGGATACCATCGCCGCCGGCATTGCCGACGATCAGCGCTCAAGCACCCACAACCTGCTGCCGGCGGTGGCGCCGACCTACACCTGGGTGAGGCTGGCACAGCGGATCCCGGTACGCATCCGCATTGATGATGCGCGGCCGGATACCCGCCTGATCGTCGGTCGCACTGCGAGTGTGACCATCACGCCCTCGGCACAGGGAACCTGCAAGTGAGCCTGCGAACACTACGCGGTGGGCTGCTTGCCCTGCTGCTGCCGATGACGGCCTGCGTCTCCGGCCCCGACTATCACCTGCCTGCGAATGCCGTCGCTGCCTCCACACGCGCGGCGCAGGCGTTCGTCTCGGGCAAAGAGGCATCGTTCAGCCACGACCCACCACCGGATCGGTGGTGGGAACTGTATGGCGACCCCAAGCTTGACGCCTACGTACGCGATGCACTGGCGGCCAATACCGACCTGCGCGCCGCCGATGCCAACCTTCGGCGCGCCAGCGCTGCCGTGCTGGAGTATCGCGCGCGCGGTGCCGTGCAGGCCGACGTGGATGCATCGGGCACGCTCGTCCATGCCGGTGGCTACACCCAGGCGTCGGCCGCGCCGCAGTCGTACGCGCTGGGCCTCCACCTCTCCTATCCACTGGATCTTGCAGGTGGCATCCGCCGCGGCATCGAAGCCGCCAACGCGGACGCGGAGGCGGTTGCTGCGGCACGCGACCAGGTCCGCGTGGTCGTCGCTGCGGCCGTCACCCGTGCCTATCTCCAGGTGTGCACAAGCAATCACACGCTCGCTGCAACCCGGCAGGTGCTGGCGATACAGCGCGCCACGCTGGAGGCAACCCGACGCCTGGCTGCGGGCGGACGCGGAACGGACTTCGATGTCAGCCGTGCCGGTGCAGCCGTCAATCGCAGCGCGGCGGCGGTACCGCACCTGCTGGCGGAACGGCAGGCCTCACTGTTCGAACTGGCCGCACTGATGGGCAAAGTCCCGGCAGACTATCCCAGGGAGGCCGAAGGGTGCCCACAGCCCCCTGAGCTGCAGCAGGCATTGCCGGTCGGTGACGGCTGGCAGCTGCTCCAGCGGCGCCCCGACATACGTGCCGCGGAGCGTAGCCTTGCCGCGGCCACAGCGATGATCGGCGTAGAGACTGCGGAACTTTATCCGCGGGTCACCCTGGGCGCGTCCCTGGGCACGGCGGGCATGCGACGGCAGCTGCTTTCCGCCGACAGTTTCGGGGCGAGCGTCGGGCCGCTGCTGTCATGGCACTGGCCCAACCGCCGCGTGGCCAAGGCCCGGATCGCAGCGGCCGGTGCCAATGCAGATACGGCTCTTGCTTCCTTTGACGGCGCGGTGCTGCAGGCACTTCGCCAGACCGAGACTGCGCTTTCTGCCTGCACGCAGGCGCTTGAACGCGAGCGCAGCCTGGCACAGGCGCATGGGGACGCAGCGCGGGCCGCAGGACAGGCGCAGCAGCTCTACCGTTTCGGCAGGATCGATTTTCTCGACCTGCTTTCGGCCCAGGCCGCGCTGGCAGATGCGGAGTCCGCATTGGCCGTCTCGCGCGCGGAGCGCATTGACCGGCAGATGGATCTTTTCCTGTCGTTGGGTGGAGGCTGGGCTGCAACAGATTCAGCCCCGGGCGGGGTCCAGTGACCCGTTGCCTGGCAGCGGCTGCAGGCCGCGCCGTCTGTTCAGAAAAGTGCCGCCCAAACCCGTATTCATTCACACTGACTGCCCTATATTCCCGCCACAGCGCCGCATGCTGCGGCCATGACGGAGGCACTTCCATGAAGACCACACGTTTGCTTGCCATCGCTTTGACCACCGCCACCGCGTTGGCTGCGGCCCCCGCCTTCGCTGACCCGCCGCATCACGCCCGCGGCAACGGCCCGCCGCCGCATGCTGGCGGCCCGCACAACCGTGATGCGCCGCCGCCCGGCTGGCAGAAGAAGGCTTGGCGTCGTGGCGACCGCCTGCCCTGGGCCGAAGTGGACCGCCGCTACTGGGTGGACGATTACGCGCGTTATGACCTGCGCAATCCGGGTCGCGGCCAGCGTTGGGTGCGCCAGTCCGACACCGAGTACCTGTTGGTGGAGATCGCGACCGGCTTGATCATCGACGCGCTGCATCGTTGAATGCGGAGCGCGCCGGGGCCCTGTAGCCGTGGCCCCGGCGGCGCTTCCACCCTACGAAGGCCGTCATGAACGATGCGAACCACCGGAATCCAGAACGCGCTTCTCGCTGCGTGCCTCGCCGCAGGCCTGCCGGCCCACGCAAGCCAGCGCCCATCATCGGCTGATGTGAATGCCATCGAACAGGTGGTCGAATCGTTCCGCACCTCGTTGATCAACAAGGACAAGCCGACCTACATGAGCCTGTTCTTTTCGGACAAACCGGAAGATATCGGCTGGCAGTTCGTTTCCGAAGATGCCGGCCCATTAAACGTCGCTTGACGCGGCCGAACCCAGGCCGCGATCCATTCAGCATGCGCATTGGCAATCAGTCAGGGATCGGGCACAGTTCGGCCACGCGCAAGGACGCACGCCATGACCCGCCTGCTGATCATCGAAGACAACCCCGAGCTCGTAGCCAACCTGTACGCTTTCTTTGAGCCTATCGGCTACGTGCTGGACGACGCCCGCGACGGTGCCAGCGGCCTGCGTCGGGCCACGCAGAACGACTACGATGCCATCCTGCTGGACCTGATGCTGCCACGCCTGGACGGGATGGCGCTGTGCCGGAAGCTGCGCCAGGAGTTCCAGAATCCGGTGCCGATCCTGATGCTGACGGCGCGCGATCCGGTCGAAGACCGCGTGCAGGGCCTGGCGCTGGGCGCGGATGACTATCTGGTCAAGCCCTTCTCGCTGAAGGAGCTGGATGCGCGGATCAAGGCCCTGGTACGACGCGCCCAGGGCCGCCAGGTCGACAGCGTACTGGCGTGGAAGGACCTGCAGGTCGATACGCGGTCGCCGCAGGCCTGGCGGCAGGGACGCTGCATCGCGCTGACGCCCACCTCGCACAAGCTCCTGTTGTGCCTGGTACGCGCGGCACCCGCCGTGGTCCGCAAGCAGGAGATGGAATACCTGGTCTGGGGCGACGAGCCACCGGACGGCGGCGCGCTGCGTACCCACATCCATGAGCTGCGCCTGCAGGTGGACCGCAGTTTCGACACCACGCTGATCGCTACGGTGCACAGCGTCGGCTGGCGCATGCCGGCGTGACACCCGCCGCTCTCTACCGGCGCCTGACCCTGCGCACCCGCATCACGATTTCGTTCGTGCTGCTGATGGCCGGCGCCATGGGCTTCATCGTTCTGGCCGAACAGGTGGACTACGACCAGGTACGGGCCGCGGTCATCGCCCGGACCCAGGACAGTGCCGTGCACAAGCTGCAGGCGGCACTGGCCCGTGGCGAGCGCCCCGCCCTGCCCCCGGGCAGCCACCTGTACGACAGCCATAGCGTGCCGATGGTGCTGCGCCAGTACGGCCTGGGCTACCACGGCGAAGCAGGACCCGACGAGTGGCACCTGCGTGTGTTCGACAGTGGCGGCCAGCGCTACTACCTGCTGCAGGACGCTGCACCCTATGGCTACCTGGAACACCTGATCAATGCCTTTGCCGCGGTGGTCATTTCGATCTGCGTGCTCGGCGCCTTCCTGATCGGTCGCAGGGTGGCATCGCACGTCATCGCGCCCATCACGCAGTTGGCCGATGCCGTGCAGAGCGGGCGGAAGCCCTTTCCCTGTCAGGACGCCCGCGACGAGATCGGTGTACTCGCCCGTGCCTTCGCCCGGCACAGTGATGAGCTCGAACGGTTCCTGCATCGCGAGCAATGCTTCAGCGGCGATGCCAGCCATGAGCTGCGCACGCCCTTGGCCATCATCGGCGGCGCTGCGGAAACCCTTGCCTGCCAGCTTCCGTCCGACAGCCACCTGGTCCCCAGCGCGGAGCGTATCCTGCGCACTACCCAGGAGATGCAGCGCCAGCTGTCCTGCCTGCTGCTGCTCTCACGTACCCCCGGCTCCGTGCCGCGCAACAAGGTGGCCCTGCGCCCATTGATCGAATCCTGCATGGAGCGCTGCCAACTGTGGATTTCCGGCAAGCCGGTGATCGTTGCGTTTGATGCCCGGCATGACGCCGTGCTGGACACCAACGCAGATCTGGCACACAGCGTGATCTGGAACCTGCTGCGCAACGCCTGCCAGTACACCGAAAGGGGCGAAGTGAGGATCACCCTCCACGACACCGCACTCACCTTCGCCGACACCGGACCCGGCCTGCCCTCCAGTATCGACCCACAGCAGTTCCAGCGCTTCGTGCCCGGCAGCCCGCACAGTGGCGAGGGACTGGGGCTGTCCATCGTGCAGCGCATCGTCGAGCACCTGGGTTGGAGGATGACGGTGCACTCCTCGCAGCAGGGATGCCGGTTCAGCCTGGAATGGCCCGCCTGACGGTTTCCTGACACGTGCGTGCACATGCTGGGGATTGCTCACTTCACGGCGGAAACGGCATGCAGCACCCCGAGGACAGCGGCAAGTACCCGCATGGCAAGACCGGCCTGGGCCGCATCTTCCACACCCTGATCCATTCGCGAGACGGATTCATCGCTACCTTTCGTGGCGAGGCTGCTTTTCGCCAGCTGCTGCTCCTGCACGCGCTGTTGATCACTGCAGCGTTCGTGCTGGACATCAGTACAACCGAGCGCGCGTTGGTGCTGGCGGTCTGCTTCATCAGCCTGCTGGTGGAACTGCTCAACTCGGCAATCGAGGCCGTGGTTGATCGCATCTCGCTGGAGCAGCACCCGCTGTCGAAGAACGCCAAGGACATGGGCAGCGCCGCACAGACCACCGCGTTGTTGATGGTCGGCGCGGTGTGGGGCGTGATCCTGCTGGGCTAGGCCGGCAATCCTGACAACTTCCTGATAAGGCCGTTTCGATACTGCGCGCACTCCTGTTCCGCGGACCCTGCTCGTGCGTCAATGCCTCCGTTTTCCACGGCCCCATCCGATCATCCTGGTCTGGGCCGCAGCGTTTTTCTTCACCACGATTGGAAACATCGCCCTCTGGAAGTCGCTGTGGGAACTGACCGATCTCAACGGTGTGCGCAGCATCCTGTTCCTGGCCAGCCTGCCGCTGGTGTTGTTCTGCCTGTTCAATCTGCTGCTGACGCCATTGCTGGCACTACCCTTCGTGCGCAAGCCGCTGCTGGCCGTACTCATCGTCACCAGCGCCGCCTGCAGCTATTTCATGCTGCACTACAACGTGCTGATCGATCGCAGCATGGTGCAGAACGTGTTCGAGACCAATCAGGCCGAACTGAACGCCTATCTCTCGCTGCCGCTGCTGTTGACCCTGCTGGCGCTGGGCGCGATGCCCGCTGCAGCGCTTGCCCTGGTGCGCACCGCCAGCGGAGCGGGTTCGATACGGTCGCTGCTGGTGTGGCCGGCCAACGTTCTGGCGTCACTGGTGATGCTGCTGGTGATCGGCTTTGCGTTCTACAAGGACTACTCCTCGCTGCTGCGCAATAACCGCTACATCCGCGACCAGGTACTGCCGTTGAACGTGATGCGCCATACCCACGGTTACCTGAAAAGCCTCCATAGCACCCGCCAGCAACCGCTGCGCCCGATCGGCATGGACGCGCGGCGCATACCCGGCCCGCGCCCGAAGCTGGTGGTCATGGTCGTCGGCGAGACCGCGCGGTCACAGAACTTCCAGCTCAACGGCTACCCACGCGCAACCAATCCCCGGCTCTCACGCACGGAAGGCGTCATCAGCTTCAGTGATGTCTCCTCGTGCGGAACCGCAACGGCCATCTCGGTGCCGTGCATGTTCTCGCAGATGACCCGCCAGCAATACGACAACGTTCGCGCGGCGACCGAGGAGAACGTGCTCGACATCCTGCAGCGTACCGGCGTCAGCGTGCTCTGGCGCAACAACAACAATGGCGGCTGCAAGGGCGTGTGCGAGCGCGTGCCGACCGAGGACATGCCTGCGCTGAAGGTGGCGGGCCAGTGCGTCAACACCGACGGCACCTGCTACGACGACGTGCTGCTGCACCAGCTTGGCACACGCATCGACGCGATCAACGGCGACGGCCTGGTCGTGCTGCATCAGCTGGGCAGCCACGGCCCGACCTACTTCGAGCGCTATCCGGCTGCCTCGCGGGCCTTCAGCCCGACCTGCGACAGCAACCAGATCCAGCATTGCAGCAACGAGGCGCTGGTCAACACCTATGACAACACCCTGGTGCATACCGACCGGGTGCTGGCGGAGACCATCGACCTGCTGCAAGGCTATTCGGACCGGCGCGACGTTGCGCTGATCTATGTGTCCGACCACGGCGAGTCGCTCGGCGAACGCGGCATGTACCTGCATGGCACGCCCTACTTCATCGCCCCGCGCGAACAGACCCAGGTGCCGATGGTGATGTGGTTCTCATCGGACTTCGGCCGCAACGCGGGCCTGGACATGGCCTGCCTGCGTGGGAATGCGCTGCAACGGGCGCACAGCCACGACAACATCTTCCACTCGCTGCTGGGCCTTTTCGGGGTCAGCAGCACGGTGTACCAGCGTAATCTGGATGTGTTTGCCGGATGCCGCCCGTCGGGTTCGCCGGCTGTGGCCGCCGCGCCGGCGAAGAAGCGGCACCGGCTGATGCCGGTCACCGCCCGCAACGTGGCGCGCTACTGCGCCGCCAGGGCGAAATCCAGGCCCGCACACACCGCCGCCACCTGGGCGTCGTTGCATTCCTGCGGGTTGGTGCGCGGGCTGTCCGGGTAGACCTCGGTGGTGGTGGCAAAGCGTGCGTCGGTGAAGCCGGCGCAGGCGCCGATCGAACGCGACTCGCCCCAGACCACGCCCGGCGACTGCAGCGGCAGGCCGACCAGGTTGCCGTCGGCATCGGCCGGGGCGATGTGGGTGATGGGCGCCACTGCGGCAATCAGGGCCTTCTGGAACTCGGCCTGCGGATCTTCGCTGTTGCCGATCACATAGAAGCCATCGGGAATCGTGTCGCGCTCGAACGGCTTGCCGTCGCGCGCGCAGCGCGCCGGATCGAACTCGTTCAGGTCGCTGTCGGTGGTCTCGTGCAGGTCCAGGTGCACCAGCAGGTTCGCCTTGCGCTCGCCCACCCAGGCCATCAGTGCGGCGGCTTCCTTGATCTGGCCGCCGTCACGGAAGCTGCGGTTCGGATCGATCGCATCCGGGTTCCAGCGCTGGATGCGCTCGTAGCCCCACGGGCTGACGCACGGCGCGACGATCAGGTTCAGCCGGCCCAGGTAACGCTCGGCCTGCTGTTCCAGGAACTGCAGGGCGCCGTGCACGCCGCTGGTTTCGTAGCCATGCACGCCGCCGGTGATCAGCGCGGTCGGCAGCGCCGGGTTCCAGTCGTGGTTGACCGCGGCGAACAGCGGGTAATGGTCCGGTGCATAGTCCAGCTGGCCGTACTGGATCACGTCGAAAACGCTGTCGTCCAGGCGCTCAAGGGCGGCCACCACGTCATCGTGGTAGCTGCGCTGGCGCTGCTGGCGGGCCCGCCACTGTGCGCGTTCCGCGTCGCCCCAGGGCTGTCCGGGGGTGCCGATCGGGTAGAACTGCGCAACAGTCATGGGGGTACTCCAGGGGTCGAACGGGTGGATGCAGCCGGACATTCTAAGCCTTGTCGCGCCTGCGGGTACCGCCACCCAGGCCCCGCCTTCATCCAGCCGGGGTCATCTGGTTGTAAAATCAACGGTTTTTGGCCCCTCACCCCTTGATGGCGAACGCAGCGCAGCCGGTCCTGGGTGGACCGGAGTTCCTCCGCCTGCTCGCCCGTCTCAGCGACGGCGCGATGCCGGCCAGCAGTCCCGCCCTGACCGATCGCCTCGGCCAGTGGGTGGACTGGAGCCGTGCCGTGGCCCTGTCCGGCGCGTTGGGCGGACGCCTGCCCGAGCCCGGCGAAGCTGCCGAGCGGGCCGAGGATGTACTGGCCGACTGCGCCCAGGCCCATGCCAGCCTGCTGGCCTCGATCCGCGAGGACGCCGAGGCCGAGCGCCTGCTGGACCTGGCCGAGGCCGCTGCCGCACCCAACTTCGCTTCGCTGCGCCAGCGCTACCGGGTGCTGCAGCAGGCCATCCAGACCGCCACCGGGCGCCTGCGCGGCCGCCTGCGCGACCAGCTGGTACAGGTCTCGCCGGAGCTGGCGCGACTGGCCGAGGTTGATGCGGTGATGGAACAGACACTCACCCCGCGCGAGCACAGCCTGCTGGCCACCGCGCCGGCGGTGCTCGGCGCCCGTTTTGAACGCGTGCATGGCCAGCCCGGCTGGCGCGCGGCCTTCCGCCATGACATGCGCACGCTGCTGCTCGCCGAGCTGCAGCTGCGCTTCCACCCGATCGAAGGGCTGCAAGACGCCCTGCGCTCCCACTGACCGGAACACCATGTCCAGAACTGCTCTCCATGTCGTTGTTTTCCTTGTCGGCCTGCTGGCCGTGTGCTGGATCGGCATTGGCTACGTTTCGGTGCATCCGCTGGGTGCAGCGGTGGCGGCGATCATTGCGGCCTGCTACATCGCCGGCGGCGTGGAGCTGTACCGCTACCGCCAGGCCAGCAACGGCCTGCGCGCCGCACTGAATGACCTGTCCAGCGCGAAGGAAAGCCTCGCCCCATGGCTGGAGCGCGTGCCGGTAGGCCTGCGCAACGCCGTGCGCCTGCGCGTGGAAGGCGAGCGCACCGCCCTGCCCGCACCGGTGCTGACCCCGTACCTGGTCGGCCTGCTGGTGCTGCTGGGCATGCTCGGTACCCTGCTGGGCATGATGGACACGCTGCGTGGCACCGGCCTGGCCCTGCAGAGCGCGACCGACATGGCCGCGATCCGCGGCTCGCTGGCCTCGCCCGTGCAGGGCCTGGCGGTGGCATTCGGCACCTCGATCGCCGGTGTGGCCAGCTCGGCCATGCTCGGCCTGCTGGCGGCGCTGCTGCGTCGTGACCGTCTGCTGGCCGTGCAGCAGCTGGACCGCGCCATTTCCAGCAACCTGCATCCGTACTCGCAGGCCTGGCAGCGTGCCGAATCGCTGCGCCTGCTGCAGGCGCAGTCCGCCGCGCTGCCGGCGCTGGTCGACCGCCTGCAGGCGATGACCAGCACCTTTGAACAGCACAGTGCCGCCGCCAATGAGCGCCTGCTGGCTGGCCAGGCCGAGTTCCTGACCCAGAGCCAAGCGCTGCAGGAACGCCTGGCCCTGTCGCTGCAGCAGTCGCTGCGCGAAGGTGCTGAAGCCAGCGCCGCGGCCATCGGTGGCGCGCTGCAGCCGATGGCCGAGACCACCCTGGCTGGCCTGGCCCATCACGGCGAAGCACTGCATGCCCGCGTCGAGCAGGCCGTGCAGCAGCAGCTGGCCGGCCTGAGCGACGGTTTCGAACGCAGCCGGGTCGCCACCGAAGCCAGCTGGGCCAAGGTGGTGAGTGAACAGACCCAGGCGCAGCAGGCGCTGGTGAGTGATCTGCGCCAGCACCTGCAGGCCTTCAGCGATGGCCAGGGCACGCATGCCGAAGCGTTGATCGCGCGCATCGGCGAGCGCCTGCAGGCCGATGCACAGAGCAATGCAGACGCCTTGCGTGCCGCCGCCGAGCAGCAGCAGGCCCTCAACAGCGCGCTGGTCGAGCGCCAGCAGCAGGCGTTGATCGCCGCCAGCGAACATCTGGATGCGCGTGCGCAGGCGCTGCTGCAGGCACTGGAACAGCAGCACAGCGCCAACCAGTCACTGCTGCAGGATCATGAAGCGCAGCGCTCGCAGCAGTGGCAGGCCGCGCAGGCCGCCGCCGCGACTGCGCACGCCGAACTGCAGGCCAGCCTGGACAGCCGCGAGCAGCAGCGCCAAGCGCGCTGGGACGCGGTCAGCGCCGAGTTGCAGCAGGCCCACGCCGCCCTGCAGGCGCAACTGCAGGCTGGCGACGAACAGCGCCTGCAGCGCTGGAGTGATGCCCTGCAGCACGTTTCCACCGAGCTGGCCGAGCGCCTGCAGGCCAATGGCGAACGCCTGGCTGCGCAGCAGCAACAGGTCTGCGACACGCTGGCGGCGACCGCGCAGCAGATCGGCGAGAACGGTCGCGCGCAGGCCAGCGCCACGCTGGCCGAAGTGTCCACCCTGCTGCAGACCGCGGCAGCGGCACCGAAAGCTGCTGCCGACGTCATCAACGAGCTGCGCAGCACGCTCTCTGAAAGCCTGGTGCGTGACAACGCGATGCTGGAAGAGCGCGGTCGCCTGCTGGCCACCGTGCAGACCCTGCTGGATGCAATCAACCACGCATCGCACGAACAGCGCACCGCGGTGGACGCACTGGTTGGCGGTTCGGCCGAGCTGCTGGAGCGTGTTGGCAACCGCTTTACCGACCATATCGCGGCCGAGACCGGCAAGCTGGATGGCATTGCGGCAGCACTCACCGGCAGCGCGGGTGACGTCGGCCAGCTGGCCGGCGCCTTCGGTGAAGCGGTCGCGCAGTTCGGCAGTGCCGCCACCGCGCTTTCCGGCCGCCTGGAACAGATCGGTGGCGCACTGGATGCCTCGCTGGCCCGTAGCGATGAGCAGCTGGCTTATTACGTGGCGCAGGCGCGCGAGGTGGTCGACCTCAGCCTGCTGTCGCAGAAGCAGGTGATGGAAGAACTGCAGCAGCTGGCCACGCGCCGCGGCAAGGCCGGTAGCGCATGAGCGACGAGCTGGAGGTCGATGGCGGCTCGCACGCACCGATCTGGGCCGCCTTCGGCGACCTGATGTCGGTGCTGCTGGGTGCGTTCGTGCTGATCCTGGTGGGTGTGGTCGCGGTGCAGCTGGAGCTGTCGCAGCGGCTGGACCAGGAAATGAAGCAGCGCCAGGCCGAAGCCAAGCGCCTGCAGACCCTGGAACAGGCGCTGGCCGGCCCACTGGCCGCCGGTCGCGTGACCCTGGTCGATGGCCGCATCGGCATCAGCGGCAGCGTGCTGTTCGCACTGAACTCGGACCAGCTGCAGCCGGAGGGCCAGGAGCTGCTGCGCAGCCTGGCCGCACCGCTGGCCGCCTATCTGGGCAGCCGCGAAGAGATCCTGATGGTCAGCGGCTTTACCGATGATGCGCCGGTGCGCGAAGGCAACCGCCGCTTCGCCGACAACTGGGAGCTGTCCGCGCAGCGTTCGCTGACCGTGACCCGCACCCTGATCGCCGATGGCGTACCGGCTGACGCCGTGTTCGCCGCCGCGTTCGGCAGCGAGCAGCCGGTCAGTTCCAACGCCAATGAGGAAGGCCGCGCGCGCAATCGCCGTGTGGAAATCGCGCCGATCCCCAAGCCCAAGGCGGCGGATGGCAAGTAAGCCGCCCGCGCTGGAAGGCCTGCGCGCATTGGTGCGTGACCTTGATGCGGGGTCGCGCTCGCTGCCGCATTACCCACAGGTGCCGATGCTGCAGCAGGTGCAGCGCGAATGGTCGGAGCTGCGCAGCGAACTGCAGGTGCGCCGCTCGCTGCGCGCCGAGGCCCCGGCTGACGGCGGTCCGCTGAACTCAGCGGTGCTGGTGCAGCGCATGCTCGACATGATGCAGGCCGCCAGCCCCGGCTACCTGCGCCACTTCATCGACTATGTGGACACATTGTCCTGGCTACAGGCGCTGCAGGATGGCGCCGCCAGCGGCGGTGATACCGCAAAGCCGAAACGGACACGCAAGCCGCGCTGACCGTTGAATGG